>JAWWOM010000467.1:0-3944 GCA_033851655.1 Frankiales bacterium | reverse complement strand
CACCGGGTCCAGCGCGTCCCGGTGACCGAGTCGCAGGGCCGCATCCACACCAGCGCGGCCGGCGTCCTGGTGCTGCCAGAGGCAGAGGACGTCGACGTCACGATCGACCCGAACGACCTCCGCATCGACATCTTCCGTTCCTCCGGTCCGGGCGGACAGAGCGTCAACACGACCGACTCCGCCGTACGGATCACGCACCTTCCCACCGGCATCGTGGTCAGCTGCCAGAACGAGAAGAGCCAGCTGCAGAACAAGGAGTCGGCGCTGCGGGTGCTGCGGGCCCGGATGCTGGCCGCAGCCCAGGAGAGCGCCGACGCCGAGGCGAGCGCCGCCCGCCAGTCGCAGGTGCGCACGGTCGACCGGTCCGAGCGGGTGCGGACGTACAACTATCCTGAGAACCGGATCTCCGACCACCGAGTGGGCTACAAGGCCTACAACCTGGACCAGGTGCTCGACGGCGACCTCGACGGTGTCGTCCAGGCGCTCGTCGACGCCGACAACGCCGCCGCGCTCGGCACCTCCGTGTCGTCATGACGGCACCGGGCAGCACCGTGACCGCACTGTCGGCGGCTGTCGGGGTGGCGGCGGCCAGGCTCGCCGTCGCGGGCGTTGCCTCACCGCGCCACGATGCCGAGGAGCTCGCGGCGCACCTGCTCGGCATCCGCCGGAGCGCCCTGCTCACCGTCGACAGCATCGACGCCGCCGCCTACGAAGCCCTCGTGGCGCGGCGCGAGCAACGAGAGCCGCTCCAGCACCTCACCGGAGTCGCCGGCTTCCGCTACCTCGAACTCCAGGTCGGGCCGGGGGCGCTCGTCCCCCGACCGGAGACCGAGCTGGTCGCCGGCGAGGCGATCGCGTTCGCCCTCGCCGTACGTGCCCAGGGCCGTCCGCCGGTCGTGGTCGACCTGGGCACCGGCACCGGGGCGATCGCGCTGGCGGTGGCCTCGGAGGTCCCCGGATCGGTCGTGCACGCGGTAGAGCCCGACGCTGCAGCACTGGCCTGGGCTGCCCGCAACGTCGAAGCGACCGGCCACCCGGTGACCCTGCACCAGTCGACCGCGGCCGATGCCCTGCCCGAGCTCGATGGCCGGGTTGACGTCGTCGTGAGCAACCCGCCGTACCTGCCTGAGGGCACCGAGGTGGCGGCCGAGGTCGGCCATGACCCGCAGCTCGCGCTGTGGGGCGGCCCCGATGGCCTGCGGGTCATCCGCGAGGTGATCGCTGCTGCCGGCCGGTTGCTCCGACCGGGTGGCGCACTGGTCGTCGAGCACGATCAACGACATGCTGCGGAGGTGCTCTCCCTGCTCGTGCTCTCGACGAGCTGGACCGGCGAGCTCGCGCACCTCGACCTGACCGGACGCCAACGGTTCGCCACCGCCAGGAGGACCCCGTGAGCCGCACCTTCGTCTGCAGCGACCCGGATGAGCGCGAGGCCGGCATCAGAGCCGCCGTCGCGGTCATCCACCGCGGCGGCCTCGTGGTCGTGCCGACGGACACCGTCTACGGAATCGCTGCCGACGCGTTCTCCCCGGCGGCCGTCGACAGCCTCCTGGCCGCCAAGCTGCGCAGCCGTGACATGCCGGTTCCGGTCCTGGTGGGCAGCGCGCACACCCTCGACGGACTGGCGCCCGACCGGTCGCAGGCCGCCCAGGACCTGGTCGACGCGTTCTGGCCGGGCGGGCTCACGCTCGTGCTGCGGCACACCTCGTCGCTTGCCTGGGACCTGGGTGAGGCACGGGGCACGGTGGCGCTGCGTATGCCGCTGCACCCGGTGGTTTTGGAGCTGTTGGGGCGGACCGGCCCGCTCGCCGTCTCCAGCGCGAACATCAGCGGCAGCTCGGCCGCCATCACGGCCGCCGAGGCGGAGGCCCAGCTCAACGGAGCGGTCGAGGTCTATCTCGACGGCGGTCCGTGTGCCGAGCCGGTGCCGTCGACGATCATCGACCTGACCGGGCCGGTGCCGCGGCTGGTCCGCGTCGGCGCGGTCCCGACCGAGGACCTGCTCTCCGTCGTTCCGGACCTGCTCCTGCCATGAGCCAGCTCTCCTCCGAGGCACCGTTCCAGCTGCTCTTCGTCTGTACGGGCAACATCTGCCGGTCGCCGATGGCCGAACGGCTGGCGGCTGCCGCACTGGCGACCCGCCTCGGCGCCGAGGCCTCCCGGGTGGTGGTGCACAGTGCCGGCACCTGGGGTCACGAGGGCTCCCCGATGGAGCCGTTCGCGCTCGACACGCTCTCGAGGCTCGGCCTGGACGCCGGCTCGTCCGGTGCCTTCCGCGCGCGTGAGCTGACCAGCGAGATGGTCGAGTCGGCCGACCTGGTGCTGGTCGCCTCCCGCGAGCACCGGGCAGCCGTCGTCACGATGGTGCCGCGGGCGGTCACCCGCACCTTCACGCTGCGCGAGTTCAGCCGGCTCGCCACCGGCGTCGAAGCCGGCGTCCTGCCGGCCGACGTCGTCGAACGGGGCCGCGCGCTGGTCGCCGCTGTCGCCGGGCGCAGGGGGCTGGTGGCGGCTGGACCCGAGGGTGACGACCTCGCGGACCCGTACGGTGCTCCGGCGCGGGCCTTCGAGCACTGTGCCTCGGACATCGTGGACGTGCTGACGGTGCCGCTCGACCTCTGGGCACCGGGCCTGGGAGCAGTCCAGCCCCGGGGAACCTGACCGTGCCCCTCCTGCCTGCCACTCCTGGACGCGCCGAGGGCGTACGCTCCGACGTGTCCGTCGGGGACACCACCAGCGACAGAGGAAAGCGGGGTGGTGGGCGTGCGTGAGTACGCCGTCGTCCTGCTCGTGGCGATGCTGGTGACCTATCTGCTGACGCCGATCGCCCGCCGGCTGGCCGTCGCCTCCGGCGCGCTGGCCAAGGTCCGCGACCGTGACGTGCACGCCATCGCGACACCGCGCTGGGGCGGGCTGGCGATCCTGGGCGGACTGACCGTCGGCCTCGAGGCCGCCCGGCACCTGCCGGCCCTGAGCAACGTCTTCTCCACCGCCAACCAGAACGCCGCAGCGCCGCCGCGGGCGATCCTGAGCGGCGCCGCCATCATCTGTCTGGTGGGCGCGATCGACGACCGCTGGGAGCTCGACGCACTGACCAAGCTGGCCGGGCAGATCCTGGCCGCGGGCGTCACCGTCCTGCAGGGCGTCCAGCTCTACTTCATCCCGCTGCCCAACCATCCGTCGCTCTACCTGTCGCCCGAGATCGGTGCGCCGGTCACCATCCTGTTCATCGTGGTCACGATCAACGCGGTCAACTTCATCGACGGTCTCGACGGTCTCGCCGCAGGCGTGGTGGCGATCGCGTCGCTGGCCTTCTTCGCCTACAGCTACCAGTTGCTGGTCAAGGTCGGATCGGTCGTGATGGCCACCCCGACCCTGGTCACGGCGCTGCTCGCCGGTGCCTGCCTCGGCTTCCTGCCGCACAACTTCAGCCCGGCCCGGGTGTTCATGGGTGACTCCGGCTCGATGCTGATCGGGCTGGTGCTGGGCGGAGCCACGGTCAGCCTGACCGGCACCATCGACCCCGACCAGCTGAGCAAGCACGTCACCTTCACCTACCTGCCGATCGTGCTGCCGTTCGCCGTGCTGGCGGTGCCCTTCGCCGACCTCGCGCTGGCGGTGCTGCGCCGCACCTGGGCCCGTCGCTCGCCGTTCAGCCCGGACAAGCTGCACCTGCACCACCGGTTGCTCGAGATCGGCCACACGCAGACCCGGGCCGTGCTGATCATGTACTTCTGGGCCGCCCTGGTCGGCTCGGCCATGGTGCTGCTGGCGTTCAGCGGCGGCTGGTGGCCGGTTGTCAGCGTGGCCGGCTCGTTCGCCGTCCTTGCCCTCGTCCTCAGCAACATTCCGCGGCTGCGGGCGGCCCGGCGACGCTGACCACGGAGCTGTCCTGGCGCCTGCTGCCCCGCCGCCGGAGCGAGGTTCACGCGGTGGTAACATTC
>JAWWOM010000466.1:0-5694 GCA_033851655.1 Frankiales bacterium | reverse complement strand
GCACCGGTCAGCGGCCGGCCCAGCGCGCGGTACGGACGGCACCGCCGCGGCCGGTCCGGCAGCCCCGCGCACCCCGGCAGCCCAGGCAACCCCGCCAGCGGCTGACGCTCGCCCGCCCTGCCCGGCGGATCCGCGGCGCCCTGATCATGGTCGTCGTGCTGCTCACGCTGCTCGGCGCCCGGCTGGTCCAGCTGCAGACGTTCGACTCGAAGGCCTACGCCGCCAAGGCCAGCAAGCAGCGTGAGGTCGATCACGTGCTGCCGGCGACGCGCGGCGCGATCTACGACCGCAACGGCCAGCCGCTGGCGATGTCGGTCGACGCCCGGCTGGTCAGTGCCGACCCGCTCCAGGTCGCGACCGGGGTCAAGGTGAAGAACAGCAGGTGGACCGTGGCGAGCATCGCCGACACGCTGGCGCCGCTGCTCGGCGTGACGGTCGCCGACCTCACCACCCGGCTGACCAAGACCACCGGCACCGACCCGGCCAAGGCCAAGCTGGCCACGTACGTAGTTCTCGCGCACGGCATCAGCCCCACCGTGGCGGCACAGATCGCCGCCCTCAAGCTGCCAGGCATCGCCTCCAGCCAGGAGCAGAAGCGGCTCTATCCCGGCGGCGACGTGGCGGCCAGCATCGTCGGCTTCGCAGGCACCGGGCCAAACGGCCCGACCGGGCTGGCCGGCCTCGAGTACGCCTTCAACAAGCTGCTGTCGGGGACGAACGGGAGCCAGAAGGTACAGGTCTCCGTCGGCGGGGTCGCCATCCCCGAGGCCGGCCAGAGCGTGGTCCCGGCGGTCCAGGGCAGCAACGTCAACCTGACCATCAACCGGGACATCCAGTGGCAGGCCCAGCAGGCGATCACCGCCCAGGTCGCCGCGACGGGTTCCGCCTCCGGCACCGTCATCGTGATGGACCCGCGGACCTTCGAGATCCTCGCCATGGCGACGGCGCCGACCTTCGACCCGACCCACCTCACCCCGGCGGACAAGGCGAACCTCGGCAACCGGGCGATCAGCGACGTCTATGAGCCTGGCAGCGTCAACAAGGTCATCACCCTCTCGGCGGCGATCCAGGAGGGCCTGGTCACGCCCGACACCCCGGTCGACGTCCCGCCGACCTACGTGGCGGGTGGGCACCGGTTCCACGACGCGGAGGTGCACGGTCTCGAGCACCTCACGGTCGCCGGCGTGCTGGCCAAGTCGAGCAACATCGGCACCATCCAGATCGGCCAGAAGCTCGGCTCCCAGCGGCTCTACGACTACATGTCCAAGTACGGCTTCGGCCAGGTCAGCGGGCTCGGCCTGCCGGGGGAGAACAAGGGTGTCCTGCTGCCGGTGGCCAAGTGGTCCAACACCAGCCTGCCGACGATCGCCTTCGGCCAGGGCATCTCGGTCAACGCGCTGCAGGTCGCCTCGGTCTACTCGACCATTGCCAACGGCGGGATCCGGTTGACGCCCAAGCTGGTCGAGTCGACCACCGGCGCGAGCGGCATCGCCGTCCCGACGCCCGCGTCCAAGGCCGTTCGGGTGATCAGCCCCGAGGTGGCCAAGCAGGTCTCCGACATGCTCGAAGGGGTCACCACCGACCAGGGCACCGCGCCGCTGGCCCGGATCGACGGCTACGGGGTGGCGGGCAAGACCGGCACCGCGCAGCGCGCGGACGGCAAGGGCGGCTACACCGGCGGCTACACCGCGTCCTTCGTCGGCTTCGCCCCCGCCGACAAGCCGCAGCTGGTGGTCGAGGTGGTCCTCCAGAACCCGGTCATCGGCAGCCACTTCGGCGGCACGATCGCGGCACCCGTGTTCCAGCAGGTCATGTCGTTCGCGCTCGCGGCGGAGGGGATCGCGCCGACCGGCACGACCCCACCGACTGTCAAGATCAACGCCCCCTGACGGTAGCCTTGCCTCCCGTGTCAGTTCCCAGCACCGCTCCCGGCCCGTCGCAGGGCTCTCCGCGCCCGGTGGCCGGCGCCGCCCGTGGGCTGGACCAGCTGGTGGCGGTGCTGCCTGATCTCGTACGAGGGTCTGCTCCTGCCCTGCTCGGCGGGGCTGCCGGGATCCTGCTGACCGGGATCAGCCACGACTCGCACGGTGTCCGGCCGGGCGACCTCTACCTGGCCCGGCCGGGGGAGCACGCGCACGGCGCCCGGTTCGCCGCCGACGCGGTCGCTGCCGGGGCGGTCGCCCTGCTGACCGACGCCGAGGGTGCCGCTCTCGCCGGTGGGATCGGGGTGCCGCTCGTCGTGGTCTCGGACGCCCGCGCCGTTGCCGGTCCTGTCGCCGGCTGGGTGTACGGGGACCCGTCGGCCGGGATGCGGCTGATCGGCGTCACCGGCACCAACGGCAAGACCACCACCAGCTATCTCATCGACGCTGCCCTGCGTGCCGCCGGCGAGGTCACCGGGCTGGTGGGGACGGTGGAGACCCGGATCGCCGGTGAGGTCGTGCCCAGTGTCCGTACCACCCCCGAGGCGACCGACCTGCAGGCGTTGCTGGCCGTGATGCGCGAGCGTGGGGTGACCTCGGCGGTGATGGAGGTGTCCAGCCACGCGCTCGCCCTCGGCCGGGTCGACGGCATCGGCTACGACGTGGCGGTCTTCACCAACCTCTCCCAGGACCACCTCGACTTCCATCCCGATCTCGAGGCCTACTTCGAGGCCAAGGCGCTGCTGTTCGGCCCGGCCCGCTCGCGGTACGCGGTGGTCAACGTGGACGACAGCCACGGCGTCGTGCTGGTGGGGCGCCTGGCGGGGCCCTGCGCCACCTACTCGGTGTCCGGCGCGGCGGCCGACTGGCGGGCCGTCGACGTGGTGACGGCCGCCGCAGGCAGCTCGTTCCGGGTCATCGGTCCCGGTGTCGACGTGGCTGCCGAGGTGGCGCTGGCCGGCCGGTTCAACGTGGCCAACGCCCTGGCGGCCCTCGCCGCGGTGGTGGTCTCCGGTGTCGACGTGGACGTAGCCGTACGCGGGATTGCCGCGCTGCCAGGCGTTCCCGGTCGGATGGAGCGCATCGACGAGGGTCAGCCGTTCGCGGCGCTCGTGGACTACGCGCACACGCCCGAAGCGATCAAGACGTTGCTGGCCTCGCTGCGTGAGCTGACCTCCGGGCGGTTGATCGTGGTGCTCGGTGCCGGCGGTGACCGGGACCGTGCCAAGCGGCCGTTGATGGGCGCTGCCGCCGCCAGCGGTGCCGACATCGCCGTGCTGACCACGGACAACCCCCGCTCAGAGGACCCGCTGGACATCCTGGCCGCCGTCGAGCGCGGGGCCCGCCAGGCGCCGGCCGGGGCCGACCTGGTGGTCGAGCCGGACCGCAGGGCCGCCATCGCCGCCGCCGTCCGGCTGGCCCGCAGTGGGGACACGCTGGTGGTCGCCGGCAGGGGACACGAGGCCGGCCAGGAGGCGGGCGGTGTCATCCGGCCGTTCGACGACCGGGCCGTGCTGGCCGAGAGCCTGCGCTCCGCCTGGGCGGCGACGTGATCGCGATGACGCTGGACCAGGTCGCCGCAGCTGTGGGTGGCGTCGTCGCCGACGGCGCAGGCGACGAGGTCGTCGGCTCGGTGACGATCGACTCCCGTACGGCCGGACCTGGGTCGTTGTTCGTCGCGCTCGCCGGTGAGCACGTCGACGGGCACTCCTTTGCCGCCGGCGCCGGGGCGGCAGGCGTGCTGGCCGCCCGGCCGGTGGGTGTCCCGGCAGTCGTCGTGCCGGACGTCGCCGTGGCCCTGGGCCGGCTCGCCCACGCCGTTCTGGAGGAGCTGGCGGACGTGACGGTGATCGGGATCACCGGTTCGTCGGGCAAGACCACGACCAAGGACCTGCTGGCGGCGCTGATCGAGCCGCTCGGCCCGACGGTCGCCCCGGTCGGCTCCTACAACAACGAGATCGGGCTCCCGCTGACGGTGCTGGGCGCAGACCGGACGACCAGGCACCTGGTGCTGGAGTACAGCGCCCGCGGCGCCGGCCACATCGCCTACCTGTGCCGGGTCGCCCGGCCGGACATCGCGGTGGAGCTCAACGTCGGGGTCGCCCACCTCGGCGAGTTCGGCGGCCGCGACGCGATCGCCGCCGCCAAGGCCGAGCTGGTCCAGGCCCTGCCGGCCGACGGCGTCGCCGTGCTCAACACCGACGACCAGCGGGTCGCCGCGATGGCCGGCCTGGTGGGCGGTGCCCGCGTGGTCCCGTACGGGGCGGCCGGGCAGGTCCGTGCCGAGGGCTTGCGGTTCGAGGCCGGCCGGGCCCGGTTCACCCTGGTCGCGCCCGAGGGCGAGGCCCCGGTCGCGCTGCGCCTCTACGGTTCGCACATGGCCTCCAACGCCCTCGCCGCGGCTGCCGTCGCCCTCGAGCTCGGGGTGGCCATCGACGACGTGGCGGCGCGGTTGTCCGCAGCCGTCCCGCGCAGCCACTGGCGGATGGAGGTCAGCGAGCGGGCGGACGGCGTGACCGTGGTGAACGACGCCTACAACGCCAACCCGGAGTCCGTACGGGCAGCCCTCGAGACGTTGGTCTCCCTGGCCGGTGACCGCCGCAGCTGGGCGGTGCTCGGCGAGATGGCCGAGCTGGGCGAGGGCGCAGCCGACGCACACCTGCGGACCGGGGCGCTGGCCAGACAACTCGGGGTCTCCCGGCTTGTCGCGGTCGGGAATGCCGCCGCGGCCATCCACACTGGAGCGGTGTCCGTCGGTGCGAGTGCCCAGCAGTCCGTGCCCGTGCCCGACCTGGCAGGGGCGCTTGACCTGTTGCGTTCCGAGCTGGCACCCCGAGATGTCGTATTGGTCAAGGGTTCTCGCTCTGCCGGTCTCGACCGACTGGCGACCGCGCTGCTCGCCGACGTGCCAGCGGGAGCCGGCCGATGATCTCCGTCCTCTACGCCGCGATGGTCTCGCTCGCGGTCTGTCTGGTCGGCACGCCCGTCGCGATCCGGCTGTTCCGCAGTGCCGGCTACGGCCAGCTCATCCGTGACGACGGGCCGACGACCCACCACACCAAGCGGGGCACGCCGACCATGGGCGGCACCGTCATCATCACCGCGACCCTGGTCGGGTACCTGTGCGCGCACCTGTTCGCCCTGCGCGGCTTCACCGCCTCGGCGCTGCTGGTGCTCGGGCTGATGACCGGGCTGGGGCTCGTGGGTTTCCTCGACGACTTCATCAAGATCCACAAGAATCGCAGCCTCGGCCTCACCTCCAGCGCCAAGCTGATCGGCCAGCTCGTCGTGGGCACCGCGTTCGCCATCCTGGCCCTGCACTTCAAGAACGGGGTGGGTCTCGCACCGGCGTCGGTGAAGATCTCCTTCGTCCGCGACGTCGCGGTCGCCGGCATCGGGATGACCGCGGTCGGGTTCGTGTTCTGGGCGATCGTCATGATCGCGGCCACCTCGAACGGCGTGAACCTCACCGACGGTCTGGACGGGCTGGCCTCCGGTGCCGCGACGATGGTCTTCGGCGCCTACGTCATCATCGCGTTCTGGCAGTTCGGCAACGGTTGCGACGCGGTGCGCCCGGTCGACCACTGCTACCAGAGCCGGGATCCGCTGGACCTGGCGATCGTGGCAGCCGCTGCCATGGGCGCGTGCTTCGGCTTCCTGTGGTGGAACGCCTCGGCCGCGAAGATCTTCATGGGGGACACCGGCTCGCTGTCCCTCGGTGGGCTGCTCGCGGGGCTCGCCATCACCACCCGCACCGAGCTGCTGCTCGTCG
>JAWWOM010000463.1:0-4882 GCA_033851655.1 Frankiales bacterium | reverse complement strand
GCACCGTACGGCATGTCCGTGCCGTCTATCTGCAGGACTGGATCCTCGACCCGCAGTTCCCGCTGGTCTGGCGGCTGCAGCGGGAAAGAGCCGGCTCGGGCGCACTCGGTGACCTCGGCGCGCACATCGTCGACCTGGCCCAGTTCATCCTCGGCGACCTGGTCACCGGGGTCTCCGCGCTGACGGAGACGTTCATCCGGGAACGGCCGCTCCCCCAGGCGTCCAGCGGGCTGTCGGCGACCGGCTCCACCGAGCGGGGCGAGGTGACCGTGGACGACGCAGCCCTGTTCCTGGCCCGGTTCGGTGGCGGTGCCGTGGCCACGTTCGAGGCGACCCGGTTCGCCACCGGCCGCAAGAATGCGATGCGGATCGAGGTCAACGGGTCCCTGGGCAGCCTGTCGTTCGACTTCGAGTCGATGAACGACCTGTTGTTCTTCGACCAGACGCTCGACGACGAGACCGCCGGCTTCCGCCGGATCCTGGTCACCGAGCCCGGACATCCCTACCTCTCCGCGTGGTGGCCGCCCGGCCACCTGATCGGGTACGAGCACAGCTTCACCCACGAGGTACGCGACCTCGTGGACGCCATCGCCACCGGCGTCGACCCGACGCCGACCTTCGCCGACGGGTTGCAGGTGCAGCGGGTCCTGGCAGCCGTCGAGGCCAGCGCCGCCGCGGGATCCGGCTGGACAGCGGTGCAGACGTCGTGACCTGTTTCCCGTACGACCTGAGGAGTGCCTGATGCCGCGTCCCGTCACCCTGTTCACCGGACAGTGGGCCGACCTGCCGTTCGAGGAGATGTGCCGGCTGGCCTCGGAGTGGGGCTACGACGGGCTCGAGATCGCCTGCTGGGGCGACCATCTCGAGGTCGACAAGGCCTTGGACCCGGCGACCGGCGACGCCTACGTCCAGGGTCGCCTGGACCTGCTGGACAAGTACAACCTCAAGGTGTGGGCCATCTCCAACCACCTGGTCGGGCAGGCGGTCTGCGACCACCCGATCGACGAACGGCACCAGGGCATCCTGCCCAGGCGGATCTGGGGCGACGGCGAGCCCGAAGGCGTACGGCAACGGGCTGCTGCCGAGATGGCCGACACCGCCAGGGTCGCGGCCAAGCTCGGGGTCACGACCGTCATCGGCTTCACCGGGTCCTCCATCTGGCACACCGTTGCGATGTTCCCGCCGGTGCCACCGGCGATGATCGAGCGCGGCTACCAGGACTTCGCCGACCGTTGGAACCCGATCCTCGACGTCTACGACGAGGTCGGAGTGCGGTTCGCCCACGAGGTGCACCCGAGTGAGATCGCCTACGACTACTGGACCACCGTACGAACCCTGGAGGCGATCGGGCACCGGCCGGCCTTCGGGCTGAACTTCGATCCGAGCCACTTCGTCTGGCAGGACCTGGATCCGGTGGGTTTCCTGTGGGACTTCAAGGACCGGATCTACCACGTCGACTGCAAGGAGTCGGTGAAGCAGCTCAACGGCCGCAACGGCCGGCTCGGCTCGCACCTGCCGTGGGCAGATCCGCGCCGCGGTTGGGACTTCGTGTCCACCGGCCACGGCGACGTGCCGTGGGAGCCGGTCTTCCGGATGCTCAACGCCATCGGCTATGACGGGCCGATCAGCGTGGAGTGGGAGGACGCCGGCATGGACCGCCTGGTGGGCGGCCCCGACGCGCTGGCCTTCATCCGCAAGCTCACCCGGATCGAGCCGCCGCAGGCCTCATTCGACGCCGCCTTCAGCTCAGGAGACTGAGCCGGCGGCGGTGAGGGCGGCGGCAACCATCGGCCAGACCCCGAGCTCGCGGCCGACCGGGGTGAGGACTGACTGTCCGGCTGCCCGCGCGACCGCCTGCGACACCGCGTCGCGCACGGCCTGGCGGCGCAACGTCTCCGCCCGGTCGCGCCGCATGAAGGCCCTGCGCAGCGCGGACGGGCCGGCCTTGGAGACGTCCAGCGCAGCCAGCGACGCCGCGACCGAGGCTGCCACGGTACGGGGGTCGATGAGTCGCTCGCCGAAGCGGGACCAGTGCAGCGGCAGCGGCTCGAAGACCGGCTCGACGAGGGCATTGACCGCCTTCTCGACGTGGTTCTCCGACACCACCACCGGGCCGCTCAGTCGTCCCTCGGCCAGCAGCCGCTCGACCACCGAATCACCTGCGGTGGCGAGGATCAGCGAGGCGATCAGGTGCTGCGCCTCCGCCTGGGTCACCGGCGTCGGCGCGGTCCCAAGGAGCGCCCGCAGTCCGGCAACGACCGAGGTCAGCTCGGCCTCCAGCCGGAGCACGGCAGCCCGCCGCTGGGACACCCGCTCGACGAGCAGCCGGCGCAGGGACGGCAGCCCGCCGCCGGTGGCAGCGGAGGCCGCGATCACCGCGGCCGAACCGAGACCGTCCTCCTCGAGCAACCGGTGCAGGTCCGCGCCCAGGGTGGCAGCCATCGACGCCTCGATCCGGTCGAGCTGGTTCATCACGACCGCCAGAGCACCGTCCCTGCCGGCCATCCGGCTCAGGTAGCGCTCGTGCAGGGCAGCGTCGGCGTACTTCTGCGGGTCGACCACCCACAGCACCAGGTCGGCGCTTTCCACGATGCGGTCGATGACGCCGAGGTGCTCGGTCCGTACGGTGTCGTGGTCGGGCAGGTCGATGAGGACCAGCCCGTCGAGCTCGGGGTCCGGACGCGGATCGAGCGTCGTCGTCCGGGGCAGCCGGGCGCGAGGGGATACACCGATCCAGTCCAGCAGGCTGCCTGCTGCCGGGTGCTCCGGTCCGGCATCGCCCCAGACGCAGGCGATCGGCTCCTCGGTGGCAGGACGACGGACGCCGACCGGCGACAGCGGCACTCCGACGAGAGCGTTGAACAGCGAGGACTTGCCACTGCCCGTCCCCCCGGCCAGCGCCACGACCGTGTGCAACGAGGAATGGCCGAGGCGTTGGCCGGCGCGCTCGAGCAACGCCCGCGCGGGCGCTGTGTCTGCGGCGCTCAGCCGGTTGCCGAGGAGCCCGAGCGCCCGCTCCAGTGCCGCCAACCGTTCGGGCAGGCTCGCGATCCCGGGCTCGTCCCAGGCAGGGCCGGCGGTCACGGCAGGGCCCTCTCGACCGCGTCGGCCGCCCGCAGGATGGCCAGCTCGGCGCCGGCGAACGCGGTCAGCCCCGCCTCCACCGCCAGCGCGTCGCGCTCGGCCAGCAGGACGGCGGAGAGCCGGTCGACCAGCTCGGTGCGCAGCACCTCGACCCGCCGGGCGTAGCTGCCGTCCCCGACCACCGCTGCCAGGGTGTCCTCCCCTGCCGTGAGCGGAGCACCAGCCGCTCCCACCGCGAGCAGGGACAGCACCGGGCCACCGCCACCGGCCCAGCCCCGAAGCACCTCCACCGCGCCTGCCGCCAGGTTGGTCCGCGGCGTCCAGTCCACGTCGGCAACCACTTCGGCGCCACCGGTGCGGGTTGGCCAGACGTCGCGCAGCCGGCCCAGTGCGCGGGTCACCAGCACCCCGATGTGGACCGCCAGCGCATCCTCGAGTGCGTCACCGAGATCGGCGGCGGACGGGGTGTCGGGCCGGCGCCGGAACAGCCCCTTCCGTACAGGGGTCACCAGCGGCTCGACCCCCCCGGCGGCGACGTAGCCCTGCCACTGCCTCAGCAGCTCACCGGTCACGATCACGCCGGAGCCCAGGCCGGCTCCGAGATCGTCGACGGCGGAGGCAAAGGCGGCGACGAGGTCGTCGCCCAGCACCCGCGTCGCCGACTGGTGGTCCGCGACCACGGCAGCCAGTGCGCGGGCCCGCCCCGGCAGAGCGCGCAGGGAACCAGAGAACGTCCGGGCAACGATGGCCTCGCGGATGGCCGGGTCGACAGCCATCCGCTGCAGCCAGTCCCGCAGCATCACGACGTCGAACTCGTCGAGCAGGCCGTTGCGCAAGGTCGTCTCGCCGACCATGAAGACCGGGGTCTGCCCCAGCCCGGCGACGCCGAGCATCTCGCTGAGGTGGCTGTGCACCTCGGCGCCGGCGTACTGCGGCACCCGGTCGAGCACCACGACAAGCACAGCACCCCGGTCCCGGGCGGTCAGCAGATGCTGCCAGGGAACGGCGTCCGCGTAGCGGTTGGCGGTGAGGACGAAGAGCCAGACGTCCGCAGCAGCAAGGAGTCTGGTCGCGAGCTCACGATCGTCGGACGCCACCGAGTCGACGTCCGGGGCATCCACAATCGCAACACCGGCAGGCACAGTGGGCGCGGAGACGATCTGTACGGTGCCCGGAGCCGCTGACCCGTCACGGACCGGACGCAGTCCTGACAACGGCAGACCCTGGACGTACCAGTGCTCGTCGGCCGGGTTGCAGACCAGGACCGGTGCCCGGGTGGTGGGCCGGACGACGCCGGTACGGCTGACGGGGGCCCGTACCAGGGAGTTCACCAACGTGGACTTGCCGGCGCCGGTCGGGCCGGCGACCACGACGAGGACGGGAGCCCCCGGCTTGGTCAACCGGGGCAGGACCTGGTCGTCCAGCGTGGCCAGCAGCTCCTCGCGGAGGTGACCGCCGAGGACCGCCGTAGCGAGGTCGAGCCGCAACGGCGCCGCCTTGACCACGGCCCGCAGCTCACCGAGCGCACCCAACAGCGGACCCGACCCCGCACCGCTGGTCGTGTCCGTCACGCTGAGACCTTACGTTCAGCACGGTGTCCCCATGCGGTGACGCGCTGGTAGCGCCCTCGGCAGAACCCTCTGGTACGGGGCCCGGTCGGCTACCGTGTTGCCCCGGGTGTACCGATCCGAAGGCGCGGTCGGACCCCTCCGCGCCCGTAGCTCAGCGGATAGAGCAGCCGCCTTCTAAGCGGTTGGTCGCAGGTTCGATCCCTGCCGGGCGCGCATTCCGCTCGCGA
>JAWWOM010000451.1:0-3270 GCA_033851655.1 Frankiales bacterium | reverse complement strand
GGAAGTCGCGGAGCCAGACGATCGAGTCGGCGTCGAGGTGGTTGGTCGGCTCGTCCAGCAGCAGGGTCTCGGCACCGCTGAACAGGATCCGAGCCAGCTCGACCCGGCGGCGCTGACCGCCCGAGAGGGTCCCGAGCGGCTGCTCGAGCACCCGTTCCGGCAGACCGAGGCTGGAGGCGATGGAGGCGGCCTCTGACTCGGCGGCATAGCCGCCGAGGACGTGGAAGTGCTCCTCGATCCGGCCGTACTTGCGCACCGCGGCGTCGCGGCGGACGGCGTCGGCGCTGGCCATCGCGCCCTCGGCGTCCCGCAGCTCGGCGAGCAGGACGTCCAGACCACGGGCGCCGAGGATGCGGTTGCCGGCAAGGATGTCGAGGTCCCCCGTACGCGGATCCTGGGGCAGGTAACCGACGGCGCCCGTCGCCGTGACCGAGCCGGCCGCGGGCAGCGCCTCACCGGCGAGCACCTTGGTCAGCGTCGTCTTGCCGGCGCCGTTGCGACCAACCAGCCCGACCTTGTCGCCGGCGGCGACGCGGAAGGAGACGTTGTCCAGCAGGGTGCGCGCACCGGCGCGGATCTCGAGGTCGGTAGCGGTGATCATCCCTGCCAGTCTACGAGGCCGGGGTGCTGGGCCGATCGGCTCAGGCCGGTTGCTGCGAATGGAGCGTCACCCTGGCGCACCGACGGCGATTACCTAGGCGAGGCGTAGAAGAAGGAGTCCCATGACCGTGCTGGCCGATCGCACCGAACCCGTGTTCTTGTGGCACGCAGTGGTCGAGCGCGGCGAGCCTGCCGGTGACGGCCGGCCGGCTCCCTGCGGTCCGATGCACGCCGCCCGTCGGGGCAGCTTCACGACAGCCTGCGGCCAGCCCATCGACACGCAGTCCGGCCGCCGCGCGCTTCCCCAGGTGGCGTTCGCGACCATCGCAGATGCGGCAGCGACCATGGTCTGTGGCACCTGCCGGCGGGCCGTACGGCATGACCCGGACGGCTCCGCGCCGTAGGTTGAGCCAGACCGGAGGCGGCGGGATGCCCAGGGCTCGGCCGGCAACGTGGCCCCGGTCTGAGCGGCTGCAGCAACGTTCACGGACACGCCGGGCCCGATTTTGTGAATTACTTCACAAGCGGTCGATCAAGGTCTAGCGTGACCGGTTGAAGGCAGTGGGACGGCGGGAGGCGCGGGATGGCCGCGGAGACGAACCAGGAGTTGGTCGGCACGATCGGCCACGTCACAGTCCCCATCACCAAGAGCCGGCCGGGCGAGGTCATGCTCGCCGTACGGGGTGCCCACGAGGCATTCGCCGCCTTCTCGGACGAGCCGATCGCCAAGCACTCCCGCATTGTCGTGGTCGAGTGCCGGTCGGCGAGGTCGGTCACGGTCACCCCATGCGGTTGACCCTGGCCCTCGCAGTGGCGGGACCCGCAGCAGCGAGCCCTGCGGACGGTACGCAACGGCGCGTACCCCGATGAAGGAAGTCAGATGTTCTTCTGGCACGTACCAGCTCCCAACGAAGCCCTGCTGATCTCGGGCTCACGTCGCAAGGGAGAGCAGACGCAGTTCCGGATCGTCACCGGCCACGGCAGTCTGGTGATCCCGGTCAAGCAGAAGGCGAGGATCCTCTCGCTGTCCCTCCACGAGGCGGAGATCGCCGAGGAATGCGTGACCACGCAAGGGATCCGGCTGCGGATCCGTGCGGTGGCCGCGTTCAAGATCGGTGACGACAACGCCTCGATCGCCAATGCTGCCAGGCGTTTCCTCGCCGAGCAGGATCGGATGGAGGAGCTGGTCGGGCGCATCTTCGCCGGCCACCTGCGGTCCATCATCGGCAGCCTCACCGTCGAGGAGATCATCCGTGAGCGGGACCGGCTCGCCCAGGAGGTCAAGGACGGCAGCCACGGTGAGATGGAGAAGCTCGGCATCGTGGTGGACTCGATGCTGATCCAGGAGATCGAGGACGCCAGCGGCTACATCAACAACCTCGCCTCTCCGCATGCGACAGCCGTGGCCAGCCTGGCCCGGATCGCCGCCGCCAAGGCCGATCAGGAGGCGACGCAGCGCGAGCAGGAAGCCGCGGCCCTGCGCTTCGAGTACGTACGCAACACCGAGCTCAAGCAGGCCGGTTTCGCGGCTGAGGTGCAGCAGGCGCACGCCCGGTCGGCGCAGGCGGGTCCGCTGGCGGAGGCACGCGCCCTGCAGGAGGTCATCGCCGAACAGACGGCGCTGGCCGAGCGGACGGCCGCGTTGACCGCCGAGCAGCTGGAGTCGCAGGTGCGCAAGCCGGCGGACGCTGAGGCCTACCGGCAGCGGACGCTGGCAGGCGCGAGCCGCGACATGATCAAGCTGGAGACCGAGGCAGAGGCGTTCAAGCAGCGCGCCCTGGCCGAGGCGCACCGCGACACGACCAAGTTGAACGTCGAGGCAGAGGCCAACCACCGCCGGCAGATCGCCGAGGCGGACGCCGATGCCCGTCGGGCCCACGCGGATGCCGATGCGTACGCGGAGCGGATCACGGCCGAGGCCGAGGCCGAGGCCATCAACGTGCGCGCCCAGGCACTCGACGACGGCAACCAGGCGCTGATCGCCGCGAACCAGCTGATCGAGATCCTGCCGTTGCTGGTCGACGCTGCGGCCAAGGGGCTCGCCGGCTCCCACCTGACGGTGCTCAACGGCAGCGAAGGAGTCAACCAGGCCCTCACCGCCATGGTGGGTCAGGGCTTGGCGATCTACGAGTCGCTGCGTGGCGCGCTGGGTACCGACGCTGCGCCGGAGCTCACCGGGCACCCGACAGCCCGCGACGGGCAGGCCGCCTGAGACCAGGCTGGTCGTGGCCATCGGTCGGGCACGCGTCCGGCCGGGGCCACGACTAGCTGGTAGGTCGCTCAGGCGCAAGACTCCGATGACCGGCTGGGTCGCCAAAGGCGCACTGGCCTCGCACCCTTGCGACTGCGCGTTCCCGACCTCACGCTTCCGGCCCAGGACTGCTTCGACCCTTACGTGCCGTGTCAATCTCAACTGGCCCCCGGGGGGCCGTGACCAGCTCGCTTGGGCTTCAAATGTTCGGTGGGTCGGCCCGCTTGTATATGACCGCGTCGAGTACGACGCGGCTCTGCAGCGGTTCCGAGACCAGTTAGGCACTCGAGGTGGCTGGCGTCACGTGACGGCCAGATTGCCTGGTGGGTAAGGGTTCTCGCGGTTGTCCACAGATTCTCCCAAGCCCCTTCGCCTCAGTAGGTCTACCCGTATCATCGAACACGTGTTCGACTCATCGC
>JAWWOM010000450.1:0-7161 GCA_033851655.1 Frankiales bacterium | reverse complement strand
CGGCCATCTTCCCGCACACGGTCGCAGGCGGGCTGGTAATGCCGAGCCAGGACAATCTTCGGAGCCTGATGAGCTCCCTGCCCGATCCGCAGCCCTTGTCCGGAGAGTACAAGCTCCGAGTCGAGTGCCGGGACGGACCGAAGCGGGCTGACCTGGGAGACTTCTTCGGTTCGCTGGTCTTCGACTCCCACCATCGCTACCTGGCGCACCAGCCCAATGTGCCGGCTTCTTCGTTGAAGACCGTCGACCCGGCGGTAGCGCCGCTGCCGACCGCCGTAGGCAGTGAGGCGCCCGTGACCACACAGTCCCCGCCCCCCGCGAAAGCAAAGTCGACTCAGCCGGCTCACCAAGCGAAGTCCGGGGGCTTCACCGGCTGGGGCCCTTGGTTGATCGCTCTGGGGGGGCTGCTCGCAGGCCTTGGCGTCGCCGCGCTGAGCCGATCCCGGCGAAACGACTCCGCTAAGCCGGTGGGCCGGTGAGTCACACGACCAAGCTCTTGAGTGTGCTGACAGCGACCTCGTCGCTGCTCGTGGTTCTCGCTGCCCCCGTGGAGGCTCAGGCAAAGGGCACGCTGGCGTTCTCACCCGCGAGCGGTCTGGACTCGATGTCCCTGACGGTGGTCAGCTCCGACATCTGTCCGGCCACACCGCCGAGCAACCTCCAGCTCATGGTCACCGGGTCGGGATTTCCCGCCGACACCAATGTCACGCCGAACCTGAGTGCCTCGATCTATCCCATCGATCCGGTCAGCGGTGGCTACGACGTGCCGTTGCAGGAGAGCCTGCGAGACTTCGCCGCGCAGCAGACGCCTCCGGCGAAGCTCTCCGGGCGGTACCAATTCAGTCTCGTCTGCCGAGCCGCGCTCGGCACCAAGGTGTACGCCGCCTACTCGGGGTCCTTGTGGTTCGTATCCCCGACCCACTACAACGCGATTGCTCCTCCCACGGAAGTCGCTGCGTCGCCCAGGCCCGCGGCCACCAGCCGGGTCGCCCAGGCGACGTCCACCCCCGGATCGGCCACTGCCGTCCACAAGACGGCAACGGCGCCCGTTCGTCCGTCGACCACCCCGACCGGCATGCTGCCCGGGCGGACAGCCGGTGGATCAGTCGTCCGTATATCGCCGGCGGTCGGTAGGAAATCTGGTTCGCCGACTATCCGCCCCAGCCGATCACGCCGGGCCGAGGTCACGCCTGCCCAAAGTGTGGTGGCCGTGGCAACACCCTCGGCGAGCGTCGGCCGCCAGGCACCGAGCCCGCTGCCGTCACAGGGCACGCCCCATGCCGTCTCGACGCACATTGTCGCGGAGTCGCGCCGCGCCCCTTCACGCCCGGCCAGCCCGCTCGCCATCGCCGGTCTTGGCCTGGCGATAGGCGTGGCCGTCATGACGGGGCTCGGCCTCCGCCGCCGCCGCACACAGTCCTTACCGCCCGGCCCCATGCCATGAGGCCCGGCACAACCGCACACACCATTTCAACCGATCGAAGGGTTCGTACATGAAGAGCGGAATGCGTCGACTCACGGCTCGATGTGCAACAGCGGCCCTCGTGGCTACTGCCGTCCTGTCCAGTGGCATCCAGGCACGCGCATGGAACCCGGGCACACCGATCGGCACTGCCACCTTCGAACCGGTCAACGGCCTCGACGCGAACACTCTCACGATCTCCACGTCGGGACCCTGCTCCGATCCTTCGGCGACCAACGCACAGGTGATCGTCTACGGCGCGGGCTTCCCTGCCACCGGGCAGAACGTCACCGCGAACTACGCGACGACAGCCTTGCCGGGCAACGCGGCCGGGGGCTACGACCTCTCGCTGGGCGACACCATGCAGACCTTTGCCCTGCAGCAGACGCCACCCGCCACCTTGAGCGGCAAGTACGACTTCGTGTTCGCCTGCCGGGCACCCATCGGGTCGGTGGACTACGGCGACTACGTCGGTTCCATCTGGTTCACCGATCCCACGCACTACCAGAGCGCTGCCCCTGCGGCCACGACCACGACGCTCACCGCCAGTCCGGCCAGTCCGGTCACAGGCACGCCGCTCACCCTCAAGGCCGCAGTCGCGCCGTCCAACGCAGCCGGCGCCGTCCAGTTCCTCGACGGGACCGTTGTTCTCGGAACCGCGCCGGTGACGGCGGGCACTGCCACTCTGGTCACCTCCTCGCTGTCCGCCGGGGTGCATTCCCTGACGGCCAAGTACATCTCCTCCGGACCCCCGTTCAATGTCGCCTCGACGTCCGCCGCGCTCTCGGTCACGGTTGCACCGGCAGTAGTTGTCGTCGCCGTCCCCGCACCGGTGGTGAAGAACCCGAGCGCGTTCATCGTGTCGGTCGGCACCCTCGTCACCTGCCCCGGTGGCTCCAAGACGGCAATTCCGGCGGCTGAGCTGAACAACGCGATCTCTTGCGCCGGCGGCGGGGCCTTCCTGCTCGTCGCCAAGGGGGCTGCGCCCCACGCGCTCGTGGCCCCGACCCTCGCCGGCACTGGCAAGGTGGGTACGAAGCTGACCCTCAAGCCGGGCGTCTGGATGCCGAACTACTCGTCCCGAACGGTGGTCTGGAAGCGCGACGGCAAGGTCATCAGCAAGCAGACGGGCGCGACCTACGTGGTCAAGAAGACGGACAAGGGACATCGGATCTCGGCGACCATGACGGCTCACCTGGCCGGTCACCTCGACGGCACGGCGAGCACCGCCGCGCTGAAGGCCAAGGCGCTGAGCTCCAGCAATTCAGCTGCTGTTTCCCTGAGCACGTCTGCGGTCCCCGCGGCGGTCGCTGGTGACGCTACGCCGATCGGCATTCCGGTGGGAACGGCCATCGGCTGCTTCGCGGCGGGGTTCACCGGCGCGACGAGCACGACCCTCGCGTGGCTGCTCGACGGAGCGCCGTACTCCGCGCCCGCTGTGATGCAGATCCCGGACGGCTTGATCGGGCATGTGCTGACGTGCAGGACCACCGGCACGAATGCGGGCGGCACGACGACGTCCGATGCCGTCATCAACGTCGTTCCGGGCGCGAGACTGCTGTCGTACCTCAAGCCCCACATCGCGGGCGTGGCCAAGGTCGGAAAGAAGCTGTCCGCTGTCGCTGGCAAGTGGTCCCCCGTCTACACCAAGGCGACCTTCGTGTGGCTTCGTGACGGCAAGGTCATCAAGGGCGCGACCAAGTCCACCTATGTGGCCAAGGCGACTGACAAGAAGCACAAGATCGCTGTCCGGGTCACGGCCAGCCGGCTGGGCTGGGGAACGGGAACGGCCACCAGCGCTCCAATGAGCATTGGGTGAATCTGCCCTCTGACCCCCACCAGGGAGCAGCGCGTGACGTCGAGGTTCGGGGCGGGGTGACGGTGAGCGAGCCGTCCCCCTGCTCTGACCTCGCGACTCCGGCCCCCGAGGTCGTCGCACGCGTCGATTCCGCCGACGGGGGGCTCGTTCGTCCGCAGGCGGAACCGGCCGTGCCGGTTCGGCGGCGGCCGACGGCAGGTGCGGCAATCTATGGTGCCGCGCTGTCGATCGCCGCCGTACTGCTTCTGGGCTTCGCAGCAGACCTGACTTTCGTCGGTGCATTGCACCACAACCGCGACCAGCGGGTCGGGTACTCAGCGCTGCGGCTTGAGCTGGCCAAGGGCAAGGCTCCGGTGGGTCCTCTCGACTATCTCGGCCAGCCCTTGCCGAACGGCTCGCCCGTGGCACTGCTCGACATTCCGGAGATCGGGCTGCACGAAGTGGTGTTCGAGGGCACCACGTCTCGCGTGCTCGAGATGGGCGCAGGACACGCCCGCTCGACGATGCTGCCGGGCCAGGCGGGCACCAGCGTGATCATGGGAAGGCGGGCTGCCTACGGCGGTCCGTTCAGGGACATCGGGGGACTGCGGCCGGGTGAGGAGTTCACGGCCACCACAGGGCAGGGCAAGAGCACGTACAAGGTCCTCGACGTCCGCAGAGCTGGTGACCCGATCCCGGCGGCACCAGCCGCGGGCTCCGGGCGACTGCAACTGATCACGGCTACGGGGCCTGCGTACCAGCCGAACGGCGTGCTCCGAGTCGACGCCGACCTCGTTTCGGCAACTCAGCCCGCGCCCGTGGTGACGTTCAACATCGCCCCATTAGCCAAGGCCGAGAGCCCGCTGCAGGGGGACTCCTCGGTCCTCGGCGCGCTCGTCCTGTGGGCAGAGGCGCTGCTGGTCGCCGCCGGTCTCATTGCGGCTGCACGCGTGCGATGGGGGTCGTGGCAGGCCTGGATCGTGGGCCTGCCGCTGCTGAGCGCGCTCGGGCTTGCCGTAGCCGACCGGGTGGCGCAACTCCTGCCCAACCTGACGTGAGGACAGCCCCATGACGGTCCAGACAGCCCTGACCGACCCCCGGACCGACGTCGCCGCGCTCGAGGCCACCGACGTGTCGGCCTGGTTCGGCAGCCACAAGGTGCTCGAGCAGGTCTCGCTCGTCATGCCCGCCGGCCGGGTCACCGCCTTGATCGGGCCGTCCGGTTGCGGCAAGTCCACGTTCCTACGCATCCTGAACCGGATGCATGAGCTGGTGCCGTCCGCACGGCTTTCGGGAAAGGTTCTGCTTGACGGCAAGGACATCTATGAGCCGGGGCTGACCCTGGCCGACGCGCGCAAGCAGGTGGGGATGGTCTTCCAACGACCCAACCCCTTCCCGGCGATGTCGGTCTACGACAACGTGGTCGCCGGGCTTCGGCTGACCGGAACCAGGAGTACGTCCTCGGAGCGCGATGCCATCGTCGAGCAATCCCTGCTGAGGGCTGGATTGTGGAACGAGGTCCGGGGCCGACTTCGGCAGCCGGGTGGTGCATTGTCCGGTGGCCAACAGCAGCGCCTCTGCATCGCCCGCTCCCTCGCCGTCCGGCCGCGTGTGCTGCTCATGGACGAACCGTGCTCGGCGCTCGACCCGACGTCGACCCGGCGGATCGAGGACACCATCGCGTCCCTAGCGGAGGAGGTCACCATCGTGATCGTCACCCACAACATGCAGCAGGCGCAGCGGGTCTCGACGTACTGTGCCTTTTTCCTCGCCTCGGACGAGACCCCGGGCTCGATCGTCGAGTCCGGACTCACCGCGGAGCTTTTCGAGTCACCGAACGATCCACGCACCGAGGACTACGTGAACGGCCGGTTCGGATAGCGTGGGCAAACTCAGATGCGGCCGGCTGGGGCAATTGCTGAAGAGGCGGATTGTGCACCACGTGGTGGCCGCACTCATCACCACGAGCTTCGTCGTCTGTTCGGCGGTCGGGGCCGAGCCGTCAAGTGCGGCGGGCATCGGCAGCTTCACGTTCGGGCCGACCTCCGGGACCGACACCACGATGTTGACGCTCGACACTTCGGGTCCCTGCCTCGATGGCACGACCTTCCAGGTCCTCGTGACCGGTCCCGGATTCCCGGTAGGCGGCTTTCCGGTGAGCGCCGCCGTCGCCGTGAGCAGTCTCGTGGGCAATCCCGCCGGCGGATACACCGTTCCGCTCAGCGATTCGATGAAGAACTTCGCCGATGCGCAGACGCCGCCCGCAACCCTGTCGGGGACGTATTCGTTCTCCGGGCAATGCATGGACGCGAGCGGCGGTACGACGTTCGACACCTTCGGTGGCAGCATCGACTTCACCCAGAACAGCGCGGCGTCGCCCTCGTACGTGGCCAAGGTCGAAGTCGTTTTCGGTTATTTCACGGCCACGGCGTTGGCTGCCGCACCCGGCGGCCCGGTGAACGCCGGAACTCCGGTGACGTTCACCGCCCACGTCTCCAGCTCACCAACCGGCGGCGCGCTCGGGACCGTGCAGCTCCTGGATGGCACCGATCCGATCGGCAACCCGACAGCCGTCGATGCGTCGGGGAACGCCATCATCAGCACGTCGTTCACCGCCGGTGGCTACCATTCGGTCACCGCCGCGTTCACCGGCGGCTTCGCCTTCGTCACCAGCTCGACCTCCCTCCCGCTCGTGATGACTGTCAATGCTGCTCCGGCCGACCCGACCGCGACGTCACTGGCGATTTCCCCGAGCTCCGTGACGGCTGCTGGCATGGTCACCTTGACCGCCGCCGTTGTTGACGTCCCACATCCCAGCAGCCAGCCACTGGGCACCATCCAGTTCCTCGACAGCGGCACGGCGGTCGGTGCGGTTGTGCCCGTCACGTCCGCTGGCACCGCAACCCTGAGTCGTCAGTTCGGCGAGGGAGGCCACGCGTTCACCGCATCGTTCGTACCGACGGATCCGCTGCTGTTCGACCCGTCCTCCTCGACGTCCGAGGCCTACCGGGTTGCGCCCGCCGCCGGCGTCCCGCAGACGATCGAGACAACGGTCGACCCCGGTTCGTTGACGATGAGCATCGCGGACACCGGGACCGTCGTCCTGCCCGCGCCGGTTCTCAACGTGACCGCGACCTTCCTCACCACGACCGGCAGGCTGCAGGCCGTGACCGTGACCGACACCCGGGCCGGCAACCCGGGCTGGGTGCTGAGCGGCCAGGTCACCGACTTCACCAGCACGACCGGCAACTCGATCGCCGCGGTCAACCTGGGCTGGACTCCTGACCTGGTCGACAAGAGCCCCGGACAGGTCGTCGTGCTCGGCGGCCCGGTTTCTCCGGCAGCTCCGCCCCTTGTCCTCGATCCGCCCGGCGGTGCCTTCGGCCTGCACGTGTCCCGTACCCTCGCCTCTACCGCGGCCGGATCCGGTACGGGGACTGCGCAGCTGGGCGCCGACCTGGCGCTGAACGTGCCGACCTCTGTGCAGGCGGGTGTGTATGAGGCCACCCTCACTCTGACCGTGATCTGAATTCGTTCACCGACTGTTTGCTCGACGCCGCACGGCCAGCTCGGCATCATTACCCGATGACATCATGCGTAGATGATGTCTCAGGGAGGCTCCGATGACCCGCACCGTCCCAGCCCTCACGTCGAAGCCCACTGCAAAGGTGGGCCGCTCGGCCGCTCCGAGGCTCGACAGTGCCCAGCTGCGCCTGCTGGGCGAACCGACCCGAGCCGCAATCGTGGCGTTGCTCGCCGCTGAGCAGCTCTGCACCTGTCATCTGGTCGAGGAGCTTGGGGCGTCGCAGACCAACATCTCCAACCATCTGCGGGTGCTCCGCGAGGGCGGGATCGTCACCGCGTCCCCCTGCGGTCCGTACACCTACTACGCCTTGCTGCC
>JAWWOM010000427.1:0-19017 GCA_033851655.1 Frankiales bacterium | reverse complement strand
GCGAGGCCCGCGTACAGCAGCCCCGAGAACGGCGTCCCCCTCCGGCGCAGCTCGTCGACCGTCGGCTGCAGCACCGTGCGCAGCACCTCGTCCACCAGGCCCTCCGGCGCCCACGGCAGCGGCGAGTAGGCCCCCATGCCGCCCGTGTTGGGCCCGGCGTCGCCGTCGAGGGCGCGCTTGAAGTCCTGGGCCGGCTCGAGCGGGACGACGGTCACCCCGTCGGTGACGGCGAACAGCGAGACCTCGGGGCCGTCGAGGTACTCCTCGATCACGACCCGCTCGCCGGCCGCGTGGGCGACCGCCTCGTCGAGGTCAGCGGTCACCACCACCCCCTTGCCGGCAGCCAGCCCGTCGTGCTTGACGACGTACGGGGGCTGCAGCGTCGCCAGCACCTCCGCCGCATCCCCGTCGCAGACCCAGTGGCCGGCGGTCGGCACCCCCGCCGCCGTCATCACGTCCTTGGCGAACGCCTTGCTGCCCTCGATCTCGGCGGCGGCCGCGGACGGCCCGAACACGGCAAGCCCCCGTGCCCGGCAGGCGTCGGCGGCACCGGCGACCAGTGGCAGCTCAGGGCCGATCACGACCAGGTCAGCCTGCCAGTCCACGCCGAGCGCCGCGACCGCCGCGGGGTCGGTGACGTCGAGGGGAAAGCTGTCAGCGATGGCTGCCGTACCGGCGTTGCCAGGGGCGCAGGCCAGCGCCGCCACGGACGGGTCGCGGCGCAGGGCGACGCACAGCGCATGCTCCCGGGCGCCGGCGCCGACGACGAGGACCCGCAGTGACGTCATGGCGATCACCGTAACGAACACCCGTGCGCTGTACGCTCCCCCCGTCGCGCTGCCTGAGACAGCGCCGATCTCCGGGGGAGACTGCCATGGCCGGCATCGTGGTGTTGTTCCTGGTCGTGCTGGGAGTGCTGGTGGTCGTGGCCCTGGCACTGGACTCGTCCAGCGGCAACCGGCGCCGGGACGACGGCGCGAACGTCGATGGCGCTGCGTTCGGCACCGACTCCGGTGGCGGGCACCACGGCGGTGGCGGCCACCACGGCGGCCATGGCGGCCATGACGGCGGTGGATGGGGCGGGTCGGACGGAGGGTTCGGCGGCGGTGACGGAGGTGGTGGTGACGGCGGCGGAGGCGGCGGTGACTAGTGCTGTTCCCACGAGTCCGGCGCGTCGACCAGCTTCTGGACGTGCTTGGGCAGCGTGCCGTTGACCACGTCAGCGAGCGAGGTGTTCTCGAGCACGGAGCGCAGGCTGGCCCGTACGGCGATCCACACCGACTGCAGGTGCACCGCCTCGCCGTCGTAGTCGAGCATCTCCGGCCGCAGCCCCCGTACGTGCGCCATCGGGCCCTCGACCGCCCGGATCACGTCGGCGACCGAGATGTCCGAGGCGTGCAGCGCCAGTCGGTAGCCGCCCTGAGCGCCGCGCTGACTGTGCACCAGTCCCGCCCTGCGCAGTGAGCCCAGCACCTGGTCGAGGAACTTGCGGGGCAGCTGCTGCGCGTCGGCGAGCTCGTCGGCGGTCACGGGGGGGCCGCCCTCCGCCTCGCGGGCAGCGAGGATCAGTGCGGCGCGTACGGCGTAGTCGGCTGCGGCGGTGATGTGCACCCGCCCAGTCTGCCGGTCCGCCGGGTGAAACGGTTGATCGCAGCCCTTCGGCGTGCCGGAATGCGGACGCCGGGAGCCGGGTTGACGACCGGCAGGCGTTAATCCTAGTTTGTACGTAGGATTAACAGCGTCACTCGGCAATCAGGAGTATCCGTTGCACATCGACCCCAACCTTGTCCTCGCCGGGCTCGTGGTGGGCTCCATCGTGGGCCTGACCGGCATGGGCGGCGGCGCGTTGATGACGCCGATCCTGGTGCTGCTCTTCCACATCCAGCCGCTGGCAGCGATCTCCAGCGACCTGGTGGCCTCCGTCGTGATGAAGCCGTTCGGCTCGGCGGTCCACCTCCGGCACGGCACCGTCCACCGCGGCGTCGTCCGCTGGCTGGCGATGGGCTCGATACCCGGAGCCTTCGCCGGAGTGCTGATCGCCACCTCGCTCCGGCACAGCGGGGAGGTGCAGAACCAGCTCAAGATCGCGCTCGGGGTGGCCCTGCTGCTCGCCGTCGCAGGCATCACCGCACGCGCCGTGATCGACCGGCGGCGGTTCGTCGCCGAGGCGGAGACGCCCGAACAGGTCCCCGTACGGCGGCTGCCGACGCTGCTGGTCGGCGTCGCCGGTGGCGTGGTGGTCGGGCTGACCTCCGTCGGGTCCGGCTCGCTGATGATCGTGCTGATGATGATGCTCTACCCCCGGCTGTCGACCCGCCAGCTCGTCGGGACCGACCTGGTGCAGGCCGTGCCGCTGGTCGCGGCGGCTGCGCTCGGGCAGATGCTGCTCGGCGACGTCAAGCTGCCGCTGACCGCAGCGCTGCTGATCGGCGCCATCCCCGGCGTGATCTTCGGCGCCAAGATGTCGGCGATCGCGCCCAGCGGCCCGCTGCGCTGGGCGCTGGCGGTGGTGCTCTCCGCCTCCGGGGTCAAGCTGCTCGGCGCGAGCAACGGGGTCCTGCTCGGGGTCATCGTGGCCGGGCTCGCGGTCGGCGTCGGACTGCTCAGGGTCACCCGCCGGACCCGTACCGCCGCCGGCGCCCCCGCTCCAGCTCTCGAACGGGTCTGACCCGGCCCCCTTCAGCGTGATTGCCGGTCGATAGCGGCGCTATCGGCGCTCGGCGGCCTGATTTCCGTAGATAGCGGCGCTATCGACGCGGAACCGGCGGCGGCGTGAGGCGGGGGCCCTCAGACCAGGTCGCGGAGCACGATCGTCTGGGCGCGGCCGGGCCCGACGCCGACGACGCTGAACGGCGCGCCGGACATCTCCTCGAGCGCCTTGACGTAGGTCTGCGCGTTCTTGGGCAGGTCGCTGAACGACGTCGCCCCCGAGATGTCCTCACCCCAGCCGGCGAACTCCTCGTACACCGGCTCGGCGTGGTGGAGGTCGGTCTGGTTGGTCGGCAGGTCACGCAGCACGGCACCGTCGGGCAGCCGGTAGCCGACACAGACCGGGATCGTCTCGAAGCCCGAGAGCACGTCGAGCTTGGTGAGTACGAAGTCGGTGACCCCGTTGATCCGTACGGCGAACCGGGCGATGGGGGCGTCGTACCAGCCGCAGCGGCGGGGACGGCCGGTCGTCGTGCCGAACTCTGCGCCGGCCTGACGCAGCCGCTCCCCGGTCTCGTCGAGCAGCTCGGTCGGGAACGGGCCGGAGCCGACCCGCGTCGTGTAGGCCTTGACCACCGCGATGACCCGGTCGATCCGGGTCGGCGGGATGCCGGAGCCGGTGCAGGCGCCACCGCTGGTCGGGTTGGACGACGTGACGAACGGATAGGTGCCGTGGTCGACGTCGAGCTGGGTCGCCTGGCCGCCCTCGAGAAGTACGGTCTTGCCGGCGTCGAGCGCCTGGCCGAGCACCAGCGAGGTGTCCACGACGAACGGGCGGAGCCGCTCAGCGTGCGACAGCAGGGCCTCGGCGACCTCGTCGACGGTGATCGCGCGGCGGTTGTAGACCTTGACCAGCAGCTGGTTCTTCTGCTCGAGCGCGCCCTCGATCTTCTGCCGCAGGATCTTCTCGTCGAACAGGTCCTGCACCCGGATGCCGACCCGCGACATCTTGTCGGCGTAGGCCGGGCCGATGCCACGCCCCGTCGTGCCGATCTTGGCCTTGCCCAGAAAGCGCTCGCCGACCTTGTCGATGATCGTGTGGTACGAGGCGATCACGTGCGCGTTGGCGCTGACCAGCAGCCGCGAGGTGTCGACGCCACGCGCCTCGAGCAGGTCGATCTCGCCGAACAGCACCGAGAGGTCGATGACGACGCCGTTGCCGATCACCGGGATGCAGCCGGGAGTGAGGATCCCGGTCGGGAGCAGGTGCAGCGCGTACTTCTGGTCGCCGATGACGATGGTGTGGCCGGCGTTGTTGCCGCCGTTGTAGCGCACCACGTAGTCGAGCTGCGAGCCGAGCAGGTCGGTCGCCTTGCCCTTGCCCTCGTCACCCCACTGGGCACCGACCAGCACGAGTGCAGGCATCGACGGTTCCTTTCACAGGGGGACGCGGTACGGGAGGCAGCGGCACCGTCCGACCCGGGAAGATTACCGGACGATGAGAGCAGGCGGTTTGCGGGCTACGCTCGGAGCATGGCGAGGATGCCCAACCGTACGGATCTCGAGGCGGCCCTCGACGCCGCCGTCAACCTCGGCAAGGCGCAGGCCAAGGCGCTCGCCGCGCTGCCTGGGGCCATCAACGCCGTGGCCGAGGCCGCCAACAACATCAACGCCACGGCCAACGAGGCGCGCGCCGTCATCCGCAAGGCACAGGCGGTCACCGACCGGCTCGACTCCATGCTGGACCACGTCGAGCCGGCCGTCTCCGAGATCACGCCGACGTTGCAGGCGCTCAAGGAGGCCCAGCAGCGGATCGTCGCGATGACCGGATCGACCGAGAAGATGGCCTCGTTCGTCGAGGACGCCGGCGCCGGACTGTCCCGGTTGGCCGGCATCTCCGGGGCCGCCGGGCTGTTCAACCGGATCGCCGCCGCCGGCAAGCCCGAGCCCGGCGCTCCCCAGCTCAGCGCCGTCCGCAACGACCCTGCCGCCGAGATCCTGCCGCCGGAGACACCGACGGAGGAGGTGCTCGCCGAGCTGGTGGGCGCCGAGAGCGAGCCGGTCCGGCTGGACGACCCGGAGATCCACGACGCGGACCTCGTGACGGTGCCGGACGAGGACGAGCCGGACGAGGACGCCGGCCCGCCACGCGCCGCGGTCGACGAGCAGGTGGTGCCCGAGGCGGACGAGCCGATCGAGGACCCCGAGCTCGACGAGGCGCTGCACCCGGTCGAGCTCGGCAGCGAGTCCGACGGCCCGGACGTCACCGAGTCCGCCACCGGCTGACAGTTCGTGGAACATCCTGGGGGCCAGAACCACCACGATGTTCCACGAACGGGCGTCGCGGTCAGCCGGCGAGGGCTCCCGCGGCCGCCGGATCGCAGTCGTTGAGGAACGTCGCGCAGCGCTCGGCCTCCTCGGTCTCGTTGATCGCCCCGGCAGCACGGCCGAGTGCGTGCAGCGCCCGCAGGAAGCCCTGGTTCGGCTCGTGCGACCACGGCACCGGGCCGAAGCCCTTCCAGCCGTTGCGCCGCAACGCGTCGAGACCACGGTGGTAGCCGGTGCGGGCGTAGGCGTAGGACGCCACCACCTCACCGCCGGCGAACGCGCCGTCCGCGAGCAGCGCCCAGGGCGCAGAGCTCGCGGGGAAGGCGGCCGCGACGTCCGCAGGATCCGTACCGGAGGCGAGTGCCTCGCGTACGGGCGCGTCGTCCGGCAGGTAGGTGGGTGGGGGACCGCCGAGAAGGTTGATGCTCATCCGCCCATCTTGCCGTGTCGGGGGCCGCGATAACGTCTGCGGCATGACCGAGACCACCAACCCAGCCGTCCGCCCGATCGACGTCGCCTGGGTGTCCACCGGCGGCACCGGCGCGCCGAACTACGACGAGTTCAACACCTATGACGAGATCGCGGCGCTGATCGCGGCCAACCCGTCCTCGATCCTCGCCGTCGACATGCCGCACGCGACCCCGGAGGGCCGGGCCCAGAACCTCGGCTTCTTCGACGCGCTGCCAGAGGCACTCCCCCGGCTGGAGAAGCTCAAGGCGGACGGCCGGTTCGCCAGGGCCGAGGACGTGGTGCTTCCCTACCGGATCACCACCCCGGACGGCCCGTCGTACGGGGTCTGGGCGATGGTCTCCACCGCGGAGATCTCCGACGCCGCGGACAAGCCGGGCCTGGTCATCCGCAACGAAGAGGTCTTCATCGACAAGGTCAAGGAGCGGACGGCGCTGATCGGAGCGCTCGGCCACCTGATCAGCGCGGTCCTGCTGCTGCAGTCCGACCGGGGTCCGGACCTGGTCCAGCAGATCGAGGCCTGGACCGCGGAGCGGGTGCCGGAGGCGATCGACATCGACCAGTTCGGCCAGGAGCACGCGGTCTGGCTGATGGGGCCGTCGCCCGAGCGGGACGCCCTGATCGCTGCCCTGGCCGGTGGCGAGCTGATCGTCGCCGACGGCAACCACCGTTCGCTGGCCTCGCAGCAGTCCGGCCTGGACGCGTTCCTCGCCGTCATCACCGCGCCCCAGTCACTGACCATCCAGCCGTACAACCGGCTGATGCGCGACCTCGGGATGCCGTTCGAGGACTTCCTGGGCAAGCTCCAGGCCGCAGGGTTCGACGTCCGCAAGGCCAACGGCCCGGTCGGCATCCCGGCCGTCCGCGGCACGATCGGGCTCTACGCAGGCGACGGTGCCTCGTACGAGGTCGATTTGCCTGACGCCCAGGGATCCGTCGTGGACACCCTCGACCACACCGTCGTCGAGCGGGCCATGTTCAACGACGTGCTGGGCATGGACGCGGCCGACAAGCGGATCGCCTACGTCGGCGGCGACTACGGCGCCGACTGGCTGCGGGCCGAGGTCGACGAGGGCCGGGCCCAGGCCGCCGTCATGATCGCGCCGGTCGCGACGGAGGACTTCGTGGCGATCAACCACGACCGGATGAAGATGCCGCGCAAGAGCACCTGGTTCACGCCCAAGGCCCGCGCCGGCCTGGTCCTCGCCGAGCTCTAGGACGTTCGCCACGGCGGCTCCCGGGTACGGGACCCCGCATGTCGAACACCACCAACGACCGACTCCTCGGCGTCTACCTGCACGACCACCTGGCAGCGGCCGCGGGTGGCGTCGAGCTGGTGCGCCGCGCGGCCAAGGAGCAGGCGGCCACCCCCGTCGGCCCGGGGCTGGCCCGGCTGGTCGAGGACGTCGAGCAGGACCAGGAGAGCCTGCGCAAGGTCCTCACCGACCTCGGCATGGCGGACCATCACGTCAATGAGACGTTCACCTGGCTGGCGGAGAAGGCCAGCCGGCTCAAGCCCAACGGCCAGCTGATCGGGCGCTCGCCTCTGACGTCGCTGATCGAGCTCGAGACGATCCGGATCGCGCTCGAGGGCAAGCGGGCCGGCTGGGTCAGCCTGCGTCTGCTGGCCGACCACGACGCCCGCCTGGACGCGGAGCTGCTGGATCGGCTGATCGCGCGCGGCGTCGACCAGGCCGACCGGGCCGAGCAGCTCCGCCGCACCGTTGCCACGGCCGTGTTCCGTACGACGGAGAACGAGAAGGTCTGACGGCAACCTGTACGCCGTGCCGCGCGGCGTGATGGCTGCCGGCAACGTCCTGCAGGGCTCACGCGGCGGCGGCGACCTGCCGGCGCGAGTCAGCCCGAAGGTCTGACGCTCACGTCGCCGGCGCTGCTGTGCGCGTCGATGGTCCGCGTCGAGGCGCTGTCCTCGTGCACCGTGGACGTCGCGCTGCCGCCCGAGCTCTTGACGGTCACCCGGTAGGCGACCGCACCGGGCACCCGGACCGCCACGTCACCGGCTGAGCTGCCGGCCTCGACCCTGGTGGGGTCGGCACCGAACGTGAGGTCGACGTCACCGCCGCTGCTGGAGGCCGTCACGTCGCTGCTGCGCAGGTTGGTGCCGCTGACGTCGCCGGCGCTGGAGGACATCACCAGCCGCCCGACAGCGCCGTCGTCGTGGACCGAGCCCGCCGACGAGCTGAGGCTGACCTCGCCGGTGAGCCCTGAGGCACGTACGTCCCCGCCGCCGCTGGTCGCCGTCACCCGGAACCCGGCCGGGACCTCGATCGTCACGTCCTGCGTGCAGATGTTGATGCCACCACCGCTGCACTGGCGGCCGGTCACGGTGACCCCGGCCGCCGTCGATGCGGTGGTCAGCCGGGGCCTGGACAGCGCGTAGACGCCCTTGACCCGGACGTGGACATTGCCGTCCGCGCTGGGCTCCAGCCGCACCGAGCCGTCGCGCGCGTCGACAGCCAGCACCTGCACCTGGCCCACCGGCACGACGGTCAGGCTGTCGGTGTAGTGGGTCAGCCCGACCGCGTTCATGATGCCGAGCGCGGCATAACCGATGAACGCCAGGGACAGTGGCAGCCCGAGCGTCAGCAGCGTGCGCCGGCCGGGGGTGAGCGCCATCACCTCAGGCCTCCAGGTAGTGCAGCACGGCGAGCACCCGGCGGTGGTCGGTGTCAGCCGGCATCAGGTCGAGCTTGCCGAAGATGCTGCTGACGTGCTTCTCGACGGCGCCCTCGGACACCACCATGGCCGAGGCGATCCCGGCGTTGGACCGGCCCTCCGCCATGTAGCCGAGGACCTCCCGCTCCCGTACGGTCAGCCGTTCCAGCGGCCCACCCTGCCGGCTGCGGGTCAACAGCTGGGAGACGACCTCGGGGTCGAGGGCTGCACCACCGGCGGCGACCCGCTTGAGGGCGCTGAGGAACTCCTCCACGTCGGCGACCCGGTCCTTGAGCAGGTAGCCGACGCCCCGGGTCGAACCGGCCAGCAGCTCGGAGGCGTAACGCTCCTCGACGTACTGGGAGAGCACGAGTACGCCCACCGCCGGCCAGGTGCTCCTGATGACGAGCGCCGCCCGAACCCCCTCGTCGGTGTGGGTCGGTGGCATCCGCACGTCGACCACGCAGACGTCCGGCTGATGCTCAGAGACCGCGCGCAGCAACAACTCTGCGTCCTCGACGGCGGCGACCACCTCGAAGCCGGCTTCGACCAGCAGCCGGGTCAGCCCGGCCCGCAGCAGGACGGAGTCCTCGGCGATGACGACTCGCAGCGCGGTCATGAGTCTCTCCATGGCAGGTCGGCGCACAGGACGGTCGGTCCGCCGGGCGGGCTGTCGACGGTGAGCCGGCCGTCGACTCCGGCGACCCGGTCGGCCAGCCCGGTGATGCCGGAGCCGTGCCTCGGGTCGGCACCCCCGATGCCGTCATCGGTCACCGTGACCCGTACAGCGTCACTGAGTTTCCTTACGGAGACGGCAATCCGCTGAGCCTGCGCATGCTTGGCCACGTTGGTCAACGCCTCCGCCACGACGAAGTAGGCGATCGCCTCGAGGGTCGGCGGCGGTCGCGTCGGCAGGTCGACGTTGACCTGCGTCGGGACCGGCGAGCGCGCGGCCAGCGCCGAGAGGGCGGCGTCCAGGCCGCGGTCGGTGAGGACCGGCGGGTGCAGGCCGCGGGTCAGGTCGCGCAGCTCGGTGATCGCCTGCTTGGCCTCGCCGTGAGCCTCGTCGATCAGGGCCCGTACGGCGTCCTGCTCTGGATCTCCAGTGCTGTCAGGCATTTTGGCCTTGGCCCGACCGAGTGCCATCGCCAGCGCGACCAGCCTCTGCTGGGCGCCGTCGTGCAGGTCCCGCTCGATCCGCTTGCGCTCGTCCTCTGCTGAGTCGACGACCCGGCGGCGCGTCGTCTCGAGCTCACCGACCCGCTCGCGCAGCTCGTCGGCCACGTTGCGACCGAGCAGGGAGCGGGCGACGGCGGCCTCGATCACGCAGAACGCCCGGACCGCCGGCACCGGTACGAGGAGCAGCAGGGCCAGCCCGGCCGCGAAGACCAGCCAGGCCGAGTGCTGGTCCGTCACCGCGAAGAACCAGAAGTTGGCCCGGTGGTTCGGGTAGTAGTGCAACGCCAGCGGCGTCGACATCAGCGCCACCGGACCGCTCCAGAAGCCAAGCGTCAGCGAGAACGTGACGATGGACAGCGGGAACTGAACGAACAGGTAGGCAACCAGGCGCCACAACCCGGGCGACATCAGCGTCGTCCGCCAGTAGTGGACCGGCCGGCCGTCCCAGCTCGGCAGCGACGGCGGCAGGATCTGCACGCCGAGGGTGAGCCGGATCCGGCCACGTTCGATGGCCCCGATCGCCCGGATGCAGCCGATCAGCCCCAGGCAGACGACCACGCCCGGCAGGAAGAACGGCAGCAGCAACGGCCACCACAGGCTGAGGAACAGCACACCGAACACGAAGCCTGGGATGGCGACGAACATCCCGGTGAGCAGATGGATCGTGGCGAGCCAGGTGTACGGCGAGACCAGCGCCAGCAACGGGTTGACCGGGATCGGGTCGGGATCGCCGGCGTTGAGATGCTCCAGCTGCTGGACTGCCACGAGCCCTCCTTCCAGGTCCGGTCATGGGTGCGTCCGTCCAACCGTAGAGATCGGGACGCTGCCCGCCTATGCCGCGGGCCCCCCGATCGGAGATGGGGCTAGCCCCCGTACGACTCGGGTGGTCGCCCCAATGATCTCCGCTGCCGGCTCCACGACGCTTGCAGAGGTCGCCGACGGGGCGGTCACCGAGAGCGCCGGAAGGCGGAAACACCATGAGCGACAAGACGTATGACGTGCTGCACCACGAGGGAGCAGGGTGGCGTGCCGTCCCCAGCGCGGCACCGTCACTGCCGCCGTCGGGCATGAAGCGGCCGATGACCGTCCGGGTGGCCAGGTGGAGCGCGGTCCACCCGTGGCGCGCCATCGCCGCCTGGGTGCTGTTCGTGATCCTGTGCAGCGTCGGCGGCGGCATGGTCGGCAACAAGACGATCGTCAACGACAGCAACCCCCGTACCGAGTCCGGCCGCGCCGACCGGATCGTGACGAGCGGCAACTTCCCCGACCACGCGGTCGAGAACCTGCTCTTCACGGCGAGATCCGGCACGCTGGACCGTACGGCGGCGCAGGCAGCCGTCGACGAGGCGACCCACTCCCTGCGGTCGCTGGCCCAGGTCGACACGGTCGGGGCCGCCGTCACCTCCGCCGACGCCAAGGCGCTGCTGCTGCCGGTCACGATGGCCGGCGACGCGAGCTCGGCGTCGAGCAGGGTGGACCGGCTGCAGGCGGTCACCGGGGCCGTGCAGAACCACTATCCGGGCCTGCGGGTCGAGGAGGTCGGCGACGCGTCGCTGGAGAAGGCCGTCAGCAAGGCACTCGGCGGTGACCTGCAGAAGGCAGAGCTGATCAGCATCCCGATCACCCTGGTCATCCTGCTGGTCGCCTTCGGTGCGCTGATCGCCGCCGGCGTTCCGCTGCTGCTCTCGCTGACCTCGGTCGCCGCGTCGATCGGCCTGGCGGCCTTCGCGTCGCAGGTGATCCCCTCCAGTGACTCGCTGAGCAGCGTCATCCTGCTGATCGGCATGGCGGTGGGCGTCGACTACTCACTGTTCTACGTACGGCGCGAGCGTGAGGAACGGGCCAAGGGAGCCGGCCGGCTCGAGGCGATCGAGATCGCCGCCGAGACCTCCGGGCACGCCGTGGTCGTCTCGGGGGTCGCCGTGACCGTCGCGATGGCCGGCATGTTCATCGCCAGGGACGCCACCTTCTCCTCACTCGCCGTCGGTGCCATCCTGGTTGTCGCAGTCGCGGTCATCGGCTCGCTCACGGTCCTGCCGGCGCTGCTGGCCAAGCTCGGCCGCTGGGTCGACCGGCCGCGGATCCCGTTCCTGTGGCGGCTCACCGCCGGCCGCAGCGGCAGCCCGCGGATCTGGTCAGCCCTGCTCAAGCCGTCCCTCAACCGCCCGCGCGCCTCGCTCGCGGTCGCGGCTCTGGCCCTGGTGGCGTTGGCCATCCCTGCGCTGTCCATGACCCTCAAGCTGCCGACCAGCTCGGACCTGCCGAGGTCGATCCCGATCATGAAGTCCTACGACCGGCTGCTCGCGTCCTTTCCGAGCAGTGGCCAGACGCACACGGTGGCCATCAAGGCGCCTGCCGCCGCCCTCCCGCAGGTGCGGACGGCGATCGCCGCCCTGGAGGCCCGCGTCGCCGGCGACCCGTTGTTCGCCCACGACGAGCAGCCCGTCGTCCGTACCTCTGCTGATCACACCGTGACCACGGTGCACATCGGGGTGGACGCCCAGCCGGGCACTCCGCTCGCTGCGCGGTCTCTGGCCGAGCTGCGCAAAGTCCTTGTCCCGCAGACGATCGGCACCATCCCGGGCGTCAAGTACGCAGTCGGCGGCGACATCGGCGGGCAGGCGGACTTCGTCAGCAGCATGCAGGCCTCGCTGCCGTGGGTGATCGCATTCGTCCTCGGGCTGACCCTCATCATCATGCTGATCACGTTCCGCTCCATCGCCATCGCCCTCACCGCGATCAGCCTCAACCTGCTCTCGGCCGGGGCGGCGTTCGGAGTCCTCGTCCTGGTCTTCCAGCACCACTGGGCCGAAGGTCTGCTGGGGTTCCACTCCACCGGGGCGGTGGTCGCCTGGCTGCCGCTGTTCCTGTTCGTGGTCCTGTTCGGGCTGTCGATGGACTACCACGTGTTCGTCGTCAGCCGGATCCGCGAGGCCGCCCTGGCCGGTGAGCCGACCAAGGATGCGGTACGGCACGGCATCACCACCTCGGCCGGCGTCGTCACCAGCGCGGCGGCCGTCATGATCGCCGTGTTCAGCGTCTTCGCCACCTTGACGACGATCGACATGAAGCAGCTCGGCGTCGGTCTGGCCGCGGCGATCCTCATCGACGCCACCATCGTGCGCATCGTGCTGCTGCCGTCGGTGATGACGATGCTCGGCTCGCGCAACTGGTCGGCACCGTCGTGGCTGAGCGGCAAGGCTCCGCAGGTCCCGTACGAGGGGGCGCCGGTCTTCCCGTCGCGGGTCTCGGCCTGACCCTGCCGGCCCCGCGACAGCCGGGCACTGCCGCCGGCGGGTGTGCTGCTTCCGCCCGGGAGCCGCACCCCGCCGGCTCAGGCGTCCCAGCCGGGCGCGCGGATCTCCCCGGAACCCCGGACCACCAACCCGGTCGGCAGGGTGAACGTGCTGGCGGGCGACTCGTCCCCGTCCAGCCGGCGGAACAGGATCTCAGCGGCGAGCCGGCCCATGCCCTCGCCGTCCTGGGTGACGACCGAGATCCCCGGCCGCAGCAGGTCGGCGAGGGGGAAGTCGTCGAAGCCGACCATGGCCACCACGTCCTGCAGGCCGACGCTCCGCAGCGCTCGCGCGGCGCCGATGGTGGCGAGGTTCTGGCTGGTGTACAAGGCGGTGGGCGGGTCGGGCAGCGCCAACAGCTCGTGGGCAGCGGCGACCGCAGCCTCGACCGAGGACAGACCGGCCCGTACGAGCTGCTCGTCGACCTCGATGTGGGCCACCTCGAGGGCGTGCCGGTAGCCGGCGAGCCGCTGGGCCGCGGTCGAGATCGTCGGCCGGTCACCGAGGAACCCGATCCGCCGGTGCCCCTGCCGGAGCAGGTGGCTGACCGCCTTGACGGAGCCACGCTGGTTGTCCGACACGACAGCGTCGGCGTTCAGCAGCTTGGGCTCCCGGTCGAGAAAGACCAGGCAGGTGCCGGCCTTGCGCTCGTCGCTGAGATAGCTGTGGTCGTTGCCGGCGGGGACGATCACCAGGCCGTCGACGCGGCGGTCGATGAGCTCGCGGGCCAGGTCGCGTTCCCGGGCCGGGTCCTCGTCCAGGCTGGCGAACAGCACCCGTACCTCGCGCTCGTGGGCGACGTCCTCCACCGCGCGCATCAGGGCTGCGGAGAACGGGTTGGCCGCGTCCTCGATCAGCATGCCGATCGTGGAGGTGCGGCGGTCGCTCCGGCGCAGGTTGGAGGCGGTCAGGTTGGGCCGGTAGCCCAGCTTGGCAGCGGCGGCATGGACCTTGCCGGCCAGCTCGGGGTCCACGCTGGCGACCCCGTTGACCACGCGGCTGACCGTCTTGAGCGAGACCCCGGCCAGGGCAGCGACGTCGTTCATCGTCGGCCTGACCCTGGGGACAGGGTTGGCCGGCTGCGTACTAGACATCGTTGTCCAACCCTCCACCAACGTTACCGAGTCGTTGTGTTTGCGGAGTCTAGAACGACTTGACGCGACCTGAACAGTGCGCGCATAGTCCGCCGAGACAACGTTATCCCGGCCGGTTTGTCCGGTACGGACCCAGGAGGCTACCGATGCGACTGACGACAGCAGGTCTGAAAGGGAACTCCGGGCACAGTGGCGCCCAGCGGATGGGAGCGGTCGGCCTGGCCGTCACCGCTGCTGTCGGACTGGCCGCCTGCTCGTCCAAGAGCAGCACCCCGTCGGCGGGCGCAGGCACGACAAGCGCAGCCGGCGCAGCGACCTCCGCCGCCGGTTCGTCCGCGGCCGGATCCTCAGCGGCCGGTTCGTCCGCCGCCGGATCGTCAGCCGCCGGATCGTCGGCGGCTTCCTCCGGTACGGGCTCCTCGGCCGCTGCCTCCTCCGGCGGCGGCTCGACCGGCAAGCGGGTCGGTGTCGCGCTGATCCTCAAGACCCTGTCCAACCCGTACTTCGTCTCCATGGAGAAGGACGCCAAGGCCGCCGCCGCCAAGGACAACGTGGCGCTGACCGTCGCCGCCGGCAGCAAGGACGGTGACACCTCGACCCAGATCGCCGCCATCGAGAACGCGATCTCGCGTGGCGACAAGGGCATCCTGATCACGACCAACGGCGACGCCGTCAACACCTCGCTGAACAAGGCGAAGGCGGCCGGCCTGTTCGTCATCGCGCTGGACACCTCGACGAACCCGCCAAGCGTCGCTGACATCACCTACGCGACCGACAACCAGGCCGCGGGCAAGCTGGACGGCCAGTACGCGGCGGCCGCGCTCGGCGGCAAGCCGGCGGTCATCGCGATGCTCGACCTGTTCAACAACCAGGTCGTCTCCGTCGACATCCAGCGCGACCACGGGTTCCTCGAGGGCATGGGCATCAACCCGGGCAGCACGACGCAGAACGGCAAGGAGGCGAAGACCGGCAAGTACTCCGGCGGCACCTACACGATCGCCTGCCACAACCCGACGCAGGGCGCCATCGACGGCGGCCGTACGGCCATGGAGAACTGCCTGTCCAAGAACCCGAACATCAACGTGGTCTACGCCATCAACGAGCCGGCGGGTGAGGGCGGCTACAACGCCCTCAAGGCTGCCGGAAAGGCTTCCCAGGCGATGATCTTCGCCATCGACGGCAGCTGCGCCGGCTTGAAGTTCGTCACGAGCGGCGAGTTCGCCTCCGACGCCACCCAGTACCCCGGCAAGATGGCCAGCCTCGGAGTGGACGGCATCGCCCGGCTGGCCCGCGGCGGCGCCAAGCCGGCGGTCACCAACGGCAAGACCTTCTTCGACACCGGTACGGCGCTGGTCGCCACCAAGCCGGTGGCCGGCGTCACCATCCAGTCCCCGGCCGCGGCGGCCGCGAGCTGCTGGGGCAGCTAGCAGAGGGCTGAGCCCCTCGGTGCGCCGGGGCCGGCCCCACGTCGCCGGCGCACCGCTTCGGAGTGCCGCGCCGGGCCAAATCGGGCCACACTCTGGCCCATCAGGTGCGACCGAAAGGACCCGACATGACGACGCAGGTTGGCAGGGACCCGGCGACGACAGCGGCCGTCGAAGAGTTCCTGAACAGACCCACGACGCCCGCACAGCGGGTGCAGCACATCCTGCACAAGCAGCCTGCGCTGAGCCCGGCACTGGTGCTCGTGCTGGCGTGCATCGTGTTCAGCCTGCTGAGCAGCCGGTTCTACACGCTGACCAACGTCTCGGTCCTGCTGCAGCAGGTCGCGGTCGTGGGATCGCTCGCCGTCGGCCAGACGCTGATCATCCTCACCGCCGGCATCGACCTGTCGATCGGCGCCGTCGCCGTGTTGTCAGCAGTGGTGATGTCCAAGCTGGCGCTGAACAGCGGCGTACCGGGACTGCTGGCGCTGGTCATCGGTGTCGCCGTCGCCGTCGGCGCCGGGGCCCTCAACGGCTTTCTGGTGACCAAGGTCAAGCTGCCCCCCTTCATCGTCACCCTGGGCACGCTGAGCATCTTCACGGCGATCACGCTGATCTATGCCCAGGGCAACACGTTCACCCTGACCTCCAACTTCCTGCTCTGGACAGGCGACACGGTGTCCATGGGCAACCTGCAGATCACCGCAGGGGTCGTGCTGATGCTGGTGCTGTATGCGGTGTTCGGGTTCGCGCTGAGATACACCGCCTGGGGCCGGCATGTCTACGCGGTTGGTGACGACGCGGAGGCCGCGCGCCTGGCCGGCATCCAGGTCAACCGCGTGCTGCTCAGCGTCTACATCGCGGCCGGGATAGCGGTCGCCGTCGGCGCCTGGATCCTGGTCGGCAGGGTCGGGGGCGGCGACCCGAACAGCGCGGCCAACGCCAACCTCCAGTCCATCACCGCGGTCGTCATCGGCGGCACCAGCCTCTTCGGCGGGCGCGGAGTCGTGCTGGGATCGCTGATCGGAGCCCTCATCGTGCAGGTATTCGTCAACGGGCTGGCGCTGACGCCGTACGACCCGAGCTATCAGGTGATGGCGGTGGGCGTGCTCGTCGTCGCGGCCGTCTCGGTCGACCAGTGGATCAGGAGCGTGCGGGCATGAGCGAACCGGTGCTGGAAGCGCGGGGACTGGTCAAGCTGTTCGGCCGGGTGGTCGGCCTGGCCGGCGTCGACCTCAGTCTCTATGCCGGCGAGGTCCTCGCGGTCATCGGGGACAACGGCGCCGGCAAGTCGACCCTGATCAAGTGCCTGTCGGGGGCGATGACACCGGACGAGGGCGAGATCCTCGTCGACGGGCAGCCGGTACATTTCAAGGGAGCGATGGAGGCCAGGGCTGCCGGCATCGAGACGGTCTATCAGACGCTGGCTGTGGCGCCCGCCCTGGACATCGCGAGCAACCTGTTCCTGGCCAGGGAGATCAAGCGCAAGGGCCCGCTCGGCTCCGTCCTGCGGATGCTCGACACCGGGGAGATGAGGCGCCAGTCCGCCGAGCACATCAAGCGGCTGGGCATCAGCACCTTGCAGAACATCAACCAGGCCGTGGAGACCTTGTCCGGTGGTCAGCGCCAGGCGGTCGCGGTGGCCAGGGCCGGCGCCTTCGGCGGCAAGGTGGTCATCCTGGACGAGCCGACTGCGGCGCTCGGCGTCCGTGAGACCGGTCAGGTGCTCAAGCTGGTCAGGGACCTGCGGGACCAGGGTCTCGGCATCATCCTGATCAGCCACAACATGCCGAACGTGTTCGAGGTCGCCGACCGCATCCACATCCAGCGGCTCGGCCGGGGCGTCGGCGTCATCACGCCGAAGTCGCACACCATGGAGGACGCTGTCGCGATCATGACAGGAGCCAAGACCCTGGCGCCGGCCGAAGCCTGATCGGCAGGTGGTCCGCTCCTGGGGGATGCTGCCCTAGGCGTCACGGGCCGTGACCAGCGCCCACGCAGCCGCCAGTGCCAGTACGGCGTAGACGCAGAAGACGCCGAGCCCGGCCCACGGCTGCAACGCCCCTGGCGGATGGACGACGGTGAAGATCTGGCTGCCGGCGTTGGCCGGGAGCCAGTTGATGATGGCGCTGCGCCAGTCGGTGGGCAGCAGCTCCGTGAGCAGGGTCGGCGCGAACAGCACCCCGAAGAAGGCAGAGACACCACCGGCGGTGTGCCGGATCGTGGCGCCGATGCCCAGGCCCAGCAAGGAGACCGCGGTCAGGTAGAGCCCGGCGCCGATCACCGCCCTGAGCACGCCGGGGTCGGAGAGCGAGACCCCGTACCGGCCGAGCAGGGCCTGACCGAAGAGAAACGAGACGAACGAGAGCGCCTCCCCCAGGACGAGGGTCGTGCCTGCCACGACCGCAGCCTTGGCCGCCAGGACCGCACGGCGCTGGGGAACTGCCGAAAAGGTCGCATGGATCATCCCCGTCGCGTACTCCGACGTGATGGCCAGCACGGCCAGGGTCCCCACGACCAGCTGGGCCAGGTAGACGCCGTTGAGGACCTGCAGGGTGGCGTCGAAGTCCGGCCGGTCCCCCTTGAACCCGTCGGTGAGGATCTGGTGCCACCGGTAGCCGTCGATCCAGGCGACCCCGACCATCGCGACGATGATGATGCCGGCACAGAGATAGGTGGAGCGCAGGGTGCGCAGCTTGGTCAGTTCCGAGCGGGCGACGTTGCCGTAGCCCACCGTCGGCTGCGGCGCGGGACGGAACAGCATGTCTGTCATGCGGAAACCTCGCTCTTGTACTCGACGCTGTCCTGGGTGAGCTCGAAGAACGCGGCCTCGAGCGAGGGCTGTCGCGGCGACAGCTCGTGCAGCGTGATCCCGTGCCGCGCGGCCAGCTCACCCACCTCCGCGACCGGCAGACCGGTGATCCGCATGGCACCGTCCGGCTCCGGCTCGGCGCTGCCACCGGCCGTACGCACCGCGACGTCGAGCCGGTCGGCATCCGGCGTACGGGCGATCACGTAGCTGCGGGCGCTGCTCGAGACGATCTCCTCGACGCTGGCGTCCGCGAGCAGCCGGCCCTGACCGACGACGATGAGATGGTCTGCCGTCACGGCCATCTCGGTCATCAGGTGGCTCGAGACGAGCACCGTCCTGCCCTGTGCCGCGAGGTCACGCAGCAGCCCGCGAATCCACCGGATCCCCTCGGGGTCGAGCCCGTTCACCGGCTCGTCACAGAGGATCACCTGCGGATCACCGAGCAGGGCGGCGGCGAGGCCGAGCCGCTGGGTCATGCCGAGCGAGAAGTTGCCGGCGCGCTTCCGGCGCGCACTGCGCAGCCCGACCAGCTCCAGCACCTCGTCCACCCTGCCCGCGGGGATGCCGTTGCTCTGCGCAAGGCAGAGCAGGTGGTTGGCTGCGGAACGCCCGCCATGCACCGCCCGGCTCTCGAGCACCGCGCCGACCTCGTGCAGCGGACGACGATGCTCCCCGTACGGACGCCCCAGCACCGTCACGGTTCCCCGCGTCGGCCGGTCGAGACCGACGATCATCCGCATCGTGGTGGACTTGCCGGCGCCGTTGGGGCCGAGGAACCCGGTCACCCGACCGGGCAGGACGTCGAAGGAGAGGTTGTCGACGGCCAGGGTCGCGCCGAACCGCTTGGACAGACCCCTGACCTCGATCACAGAACTGCTCGCGTAGTCGTCATGGCGCAGATCCTCGCGCGGCAGCCGGCTCCGCAACATCAGGAAAGACCCTGACGGCGACCCTGAACCTCGTGGGGGTCAGCCCTGGTCAGTGTCCGGCGGCGGTTCGTCGACGATGACCGGTCGGCCGAAAGCCCACACCAGCATGAGGATCCCGAAGACCAGCATGCCGAGCCCGGTCCACAGGTTGATGTGGACGCC
>JAWWOM010000422.1:0-17290 GCA_033851655.1 Frankiales bacterium | reverse complement strand
ACGACCAGCTGGCGCACGAGCGGCTGACCAAGAAGCTCGCACTCGGCGTCCTGTCCTCGGACTGCATCTCCTCCAGCGCGTACGGGACCGAGGAGATCCTGCTGGTCCTGCTGCCGCTGTTCGGCCTCGCCTCCTACGTTCTGCTCCTGCCCATGACCCTGGTCGTGCTGGCCGTGCTGTTCGTGGTCACCCTGTCCTATCGCCAGGTCGTGACCATCTACACCAAGGCCGGCGGCTCCTACGTCGTGGCGAGGGAGAACTTCGGTTCCGGGGTCGCGCAGATCGCCGCCGTCGCGCTCATGCTCGACTACATCGTCACGGTTGCCGTACAGGCCGCAGCCGGCACGGTCGCGCTCACCTCCGCCATTCCCTCGCTGGGCTCCCTGCAGCTCGAGATCACGGTCGCCGTCATCGTGCTGCTGTTCTACGGCAACCTCCGGGGCATTCGTGAGGCGGGCAAGGCCTTTGCCTTCCCCACCTATTTCTTCGTCGCCTCGATGGCGGTCATGCTCATTGCCGGCTTCGTCCGCGAGGCGCTGGGCAGCCTCCACGTCTACGCCTATCCCACGGACCCTGCGGCCGGCGCGTTCACGCTGGGCCAGGGTCACGGGATCCTGGCGTTCGGCGCCGTCTACATCCTGCTGAAGTCGTTCGCCAACGGCGGGTCGTCCCTGACCGGCCTGGAGGCGATCTCGAACGGCGTGAGCGCCTTCGAGCGCCCGGAGGGTCCCAACGCCCGACGGACGCTGGTCATCATGAGCGTCATCCTGGGCAGCCTGGTGGCCGGCATCTCCTGGATGGCGCACCTGACCCACGCGGTGCCGTACAAGAGCGGCTCGCCCTCGGTGATCTCCCAGGTGGCCAAGGCCGCATTCGGCACCAGTCCGGTTGCGCACGTGGCGTTCTACGTCGTTCAGATCGCGACCATGCTCATCCTCTACACCGGCGCGAACACCCCGTTCGCCGGCTTCCCGTTCCTCACCAGCTTCGTCGCCGAGGACTCGTTCCTGCCCCGCTGGCTGAGCAAGCGCGGCCATCGGCTCGCCTTCTCCAACGGCATTGTCGTGCTCGCCGTCTCGGCGCTCGCCCTGGTGATCGGTACCGGCGCCCACGTCGACAAGCTGATCGCGTTCTACGCGATCGGCGTCTTCACCGGCTTCACGCTGGCCGGGTTCGGCATGGCCAAGTTCTTCCGGACCCAGCGCACCGGCAACTGGCGAACGTACGTGGCCATCAACGTGGTGTCGGGCAGCGTCGCGGCCGTCGTCGTCGTCATCTTCGCCATCACCAAGTTCACCGAGGGCGCCTGGCTGGTGCTGGTCGTCTTCCCGGTGATGGTCGCCGCCCTGCTGAGGCTGCGCCGGCAGTACGCCCGCGAGGCGGCCGCCCTGGCCAGCGCGCCGCAGCTGACGACGCAGCCGCACTTCAGCCGGCACGTGGTCCTGGTCCTCATCGACTCGGTCGACCTGGCCGTCTTGCGGGCCGTCCGCTACGCCCGCAGCCTCCGGCCGTACGACGTCCGCGCTGTGCACTTCGTCGTCGACGCCGAGCAGGCCCGCCGGGTCGAGGCGGCGTGGGAGGCCCAGCCCGGGCTGGATCTGGGACTGGACCTGATCGAGTGCCCGGACCGGCGGGTGAGCCGGGCCGCCCTCGAGCTGGCAGCCCGGGTGACCGCCGACGGCTCCACCCAGGTCACCCTGCTGCTGCCGCGCCGGACCTACTCGCCACTGCTCGGACGCCTCCTGCACGACCGCACGGCTGACGAGATCGCCGAGGTGGTCAGCCGGCTCCCGCACGCAGCGGCCACGATCGTGCCGTTCGACGTCGTTCACCCGATCATCGAGCACAGCCACGGCACCGTGATCGACACGATCCACACCGACACCGCGACGGCTGTCGTACCCGTCCAGGCCACGCCGCCCACCGTCGGTGCCCACGACGTCTCCTGCGAGCCGGCTCCTGACGGCGTCACCCCGTTGGGCGACGTCACCTGGCGTGAGCGGGCCACGGTGCAGGGCAAGGTGCGCACTGTCAGCGTGGCCCCGATCTCCGGCGTCCCCGCGCTGCGGGCCGAGCTGTGTGACGCCACCGGCGGGATCGTGCTGATGTTCTACGGGCGGCGGCGGATCCTGGGCATCGAGCCGGGTGCGACGCTGCGGGTCGAGGGCATGGTCGGCTCCGACGGCAACCGGCTCGCCATCCGCAACCCGTTGTACGAGCTGGTCCGGGCGCCGGGCGATGACGGCTAGCGTCAGACTGGTCCTCATGCCCACCCCGAGGTCTGCGGTCAGCCTGCGCCGCCAGGCCGGCGGTCTGCTCCTCGCGGTCCTCGTGCTGCCACTGGCCACCGCGCTGATGGCGGCTGAGCGCAGGCACCTCGCCCTGGTCGACGAGGTGCTGATCTACCTCGTGGCGCTGATCGGCATCACCGTGCTCGGTGGCCTGCTGCCCGCGGTCGGGTCGGCTGTCGCGGCCAGCCTGCTGCTCAACTGGTTCTTCACGCCGCCGCTGCACCGGTGGACCGTGGAGGCCCCGCAGAACCTGCTCGCCCTGGTGCTGTTCGTCTCCGTAGCCGTCATCGTCAGCGGGACGGTGGACCTCGCGGCCAGGCGGTCAGCGCTGGCCACGCGCAGCTCGTACGAGGCCGGCGTGCTGCTCTCTCTGGCGCGTACCGTGCTGGGCGGGGACGACACCGCGGTCGCCGTCCTCCAGCGCCTCGGGGAGACCCTCGGCGGCTCGGCCGAGCTGCTCGAACGCGTCGGCGACGACTGGATCCCCGTGGCAGCAGGCGGTTCGGCCACCGGCGGAGAGGTCACCTATGCGGTGCGGGCCAACCTCCGGCTCCGGCTGACCGGCGACGTCAAGGCGATGGCTCCACGGCTGATCGACGGCTTCGGCGCCCAGGCGGCCGCCGCCCTGGACCGGGAGCGGCTTCGTCGCCAGGCAGCAGAGGCCGGAGCACTCGCCGAGGGAAACCGGATCCGAACCGCCTTGCTGGCCGCTGTCGGGCACGACCTGCGAACCCCGCTGGCATCGGTCAAGGCGGCCGTGAGCAGCCTTCGGCAGACCGACATCACGCTGTCCGACGACGACCGGCTGACGCTGCTCGCCACCATCGAGGAGGGTGCCGACCGACTGGACGGCCTGATCGGCAACCTGCTCGACCTGAGCCGGCTGCAGACCGGCTCGCTGGACCCGATCATGCGGCCGACCGCCCTGGATGAGGTTGCACCGCTGGCGCTGCGCGGCCTGACCGGCCCGGTCCGCCTCGACCTGCCGGAGGACCTGCCGCTCGTCGGCACCGACCCCGGGCTGCTCGAGCGGGTGCTGGCGAACGTGCTCGCCAACGCGGTTCGCTACTCCCCTGCTGGCCGGCCGCCGACGCTGAGGGCCCGGGCGGACAGCACCGGGGTCACCGTCGAGGTGGTCGACCACGGGCCGGGCATCCCCGCCGAGGCCAAAGGCCGGATCTTCGAGGCCTTCCAACGCCTTGACGACCGGTCGAGTGGCGGAGTCGGGCTCGGTCTGGCCGTCGCCAAGGGCTTCGTCGAAGCGATGGGCGGCACCCTCCGCGCGTTCGACACCGATGGCGGCGGGCTGACCATGCAGGTACGGCTTCCCTTGGCAGCCAAGGGATGATCACCGTCCTGGTCGTCGACGACGAAGCCGCGATCCTGCGGGCCCTCGCCATCACGCTGTCCGCCCGCGACTACACCGTCATCACGGCCGGCACCGGGGCCGAGGGTCTCGCCGCCGCCGCGAGCAAGCACCCGGCGGTCGTCATCCTCGACCTCGGCCTGCCGGACATGGACGGGGTGGACGTGATCCGGGGGATCCGCGGCTGGTCGACCATGCCCATCATCGTGCTGTCCGCCCGTGAGCAGGAGCAGCAGAAGGTCGCGGCACTCGACGCCGGCGCCGACGACTACGTCACCAAGCCGTTCGGCATGCACGAGCTGCTGGCCCGGTTGCGCGCGGCCGTACGCAGGTCTGCCCCCGCCGATGAGCAGGAGCCCGTGGTCCGTACGGCAAGCTTCGTCGTCGACCTGGGCGCAAAACAGGTCAACGGCCTTGACGACCAGCGGGTACGGCTGACGCCGACCGAGTGGCAGATCATCGAGACCCTCGCCAAGCACGCCGGCCGGCTCGTGACGGCAAAGCACCTGCTGCACGAGGTGTGGGGACCCTCGTACGGAACGGAGACCAACTACCTCCGCGTCTACATGGCCCAGCTGCGCCGCAAGCTCGAGCCCGACCCGTCGCAGCCGGTGTCGCTGCTGACAGAGCCCGGCATGGGCTACCGGCTGGTGCCGGAGGACTGACCCCACCGCATGAATATCTCGTCCCTGTAAGGAGACAACACCGCAGTGACCGAGTCCGACGCCGTGTCCTACTTCGAACGCTTCGACCCGACGGTGGGCACCCTGCCCCCCCGCGCCTGGTTCCTCTCCGACGCCCCGCGGCTCTCCCTCAACGGCGACTGGCGGTTCCGGTGGTCCGCCACGGCGGACCTGGACGAGGACCTGGCCGCCGCCGAGCTCGACGAGACCGGCTGGAGCTCGATCGCCGTGCCGGGGCACTGGCAGCTCAACGGCTACGGCAGCCCCATCTACACCAACAAGAAGCTGCCCTTCCAGGTGGACCCGCCGCGGGTGCCGGACGAGAACCCCACCGGCGACTACCGGCGCGAGTTCAGGGTGCCGCAGCACTGGCCGGAAGGCCGGGTGCTGCTCCGGTTCGACGGCGTGGACTCGTGCGCCAAGGTGTGGCTGAACGGCACCGAGCTGGGAGTCATCGCCGGGAGCCGGCTGCCTTCCGAGTTCGACGTGACGGACACCCTACGGCCGAGCGGGCCGAACGTCCTCGCCGTACGGGTGCACCAGTGGTCCTCCGGCAGCTACCTCGAGGACCAGGACATGTGGTGGCTGTCCGGCATCTTCCGCGACGTCACGCTGCTGTCGCGCCCGGCCGGCGGGATCGAGGACTTCGCCGTCACCGCCGCGTACGACCACCTCACCCGGCAGGGCAGCCTGCGCATCGACACCGGGACGCCGGGCCGCATCGTGGTGCCGGAGCTCGGCATCGATGCGCCGACCGGGCAGGACGTGCAGCTGGAGCAGGTCGAGCCCTGGTCGGCGGAACGGCCCCGGCTCTACCGCGGCACCTTGTCCACCGGCAGCGAATCGGTCCCGGTGGCCATCGGCTTCCGCACGGTCGCCATCGCCGACGGCGTGCTCACGGTCAACGGCCGGCGGGTGCTGTTCCGGGGCGTCAACCGGCACGAGTTCGACCCGGTCTCAGGGCGGACGGTCGACGAGGACCTCATGCGCCGGGACATCGAGCTGATGAAGCAGCACAACATCAACGCCGTACGCACCAGCCACTACCCACCGCACCCCCGCTTCCTCGAGCTGTGCGACGAGTACGGCCTGTGGGTCATCGACGAGTGCGACTTCGAGTCGCACGAGTTCTTCCCCGACTGGGGCGAGCCGATCCCGGGCAACCCGACCGACGACCCGCGCTGGGAGGACGCTCTCGTCGGCCGGATGGCCCGGATGGTCTCGCGCGACCGGAACCGGCCCAGCGTCATCATCTGGTCGCTCGGCAACGAGTGCGGCCCTGGGCGCAACCTCGGCGCGATGGCGGCCTACGCGCGGAAGCACGACCCGTCCCGCGTCCTGCACTACGAACGTGACTGGTCCTGCGAGTACGTCGACCTCTACAGCCGGATGTACGCGACCCACGCAGAGGTCGAGTCCATCGGCCGGCGAGCCGAGCAGCCGCTGGACGACCCCGCCCTCGACGCCCGCCGGCGCGCCATGCCGTTCATCCTCTGCGAGTACGCCCACGCGATGGGCAACGGCCCGGGTGGCATGACCGAGTACCAGCAGCTGTTCGAGACCTATCCCCGCTGCCAGGGCGGGTTCGTCTGGGAGTGGATCGACCAGGCACTGGCCGCCAGCACCCCCGACGGCGTCCCGTACTTCGCCTACGGTGGCGACTTCGGCGAGGAGCTGCACGACGGCAACTTCGTCGCGGACGGCCTGGTCTTCCCGGACCGCACGCCCTCGCCGGGGCTGGCCGAGCTGAAGAAGGTCGTCGCGCCGATCCGGCTGACGGTCGAGCCGCGGCAGCTGGTCGTCGAGAACCGTTACGACTTCATCGACGCCGGGCACCTGCGGTTCCACTGGTCCGTCGAGGAACGCGGCCGCACGATCGCCTCCGGCGAGCTGGGTGCTCTGGTGGTGCCCAGCGGCTCGACCGGCGTGCTGGCACTGCCCGACCTGCCGGCCACCGAGGACGAGAGCTGGGTCACCGTCCGGGCCGTGCTCGCGGAGGCCACGGCATGGGCCGAGGCCGGGCACGAGATCGCCTGGGCGCAGGCACCGCTGCAGCTGCCCCGACCCGCGCGGCCGGCCGCCGGGCGGCGCGCACCGCAGCGGAACGAGCGCGGCATCCAGCTCGCCGGCGCAATGTTCGACGCGCGGACCGGCCGGCTGACAGCCCTCGGCGACCTGGCGCTGGACGGACCGCGGCTCGACGTGTGGCGGGCGCCGATCGACAACGACCGGGCCTTCTCCTGGGACCCGCTCGAACCCAGCTGGCGCCAGGTCGGCCTGCACCGGCTGCAGCACCGTACGGACTCCGTCGACCCGGACGGCGACAGCCTCGTGGTCCGCACCCGGTCGGGGCCCGCCGGCACCGAGCTGGGCTTCGCGACGACCTGGCGATGGGCCGCGGACGACGACGGCCTGCACCTTGAGGTGGCGGTCCTGCCGGTCGGCGACTGGCCGGTCGTGATCCCCCGGCTCGGGCTGCGGATGGCGGTGCCGCGCCGACTGGACCGGGTGCAGTGGTACGGGCTCGGCCCGGCCGAGTCCTATCCGGACAGCAGCCGGGCGGCGCGGGTCGGCCGTTACACCGCGACCGTCGACGAGCTGCAGACCCCGTACGTCTTCCCGCAGGAGAACGGCAACCACCTCGGTACGCGGACCCTGTGGCTACGCAGCGCGGCGGGGGACGGGCTGCGGGTCGACGGTGGCGAGCACTTCTCGTTCAGCGCACGTCCGTGGACGACCGAGGCGCTCGACGCGGCCCGGCACACCGCCGACCTCGTACCGGGAGACCGGATCTGGGTCAACCTCGACAGAGCGGTCCAGGGCCTCGGGTCGGGCTCCTGCGGACCTGGCGTGCTGGAGCCGTACCAGCTGTGGCCGTCGGCCCAGCGGTGGTCGCTGCGTTTCTCGTCGGTCCAGCCCGGCTGAGCGAGCGGGTCGAGCGCCCGTTCAGGCGACGCGCGGGGTGAGGCTGACGCGGGCGGCGAACGAGGACCGGCCGGCGACCGAGGCGGCGAAGGCGCGGTCGCGGCCGCAGCCCTCGACCGGCTGGTCGGAGTAGACGGCTGCGATGGCCGAGCGCAGCATGCTGAGTGCCTCGGAGCGCATCTGGGAGACCCGGCTCTCGGTCACACCCAGCCGGGCAGCGATGCTGGAGGACGCCTCTCCGTCGAGGAAGTAGCTGGTGACCACGTCACGCAGCCGCTCCGGCAGCTCGAGCAGCGCGTCGCGCACATAGCTCGACTGCTCGATACTCTCCAGCAATGCCAAGGGATTCGGCTGGTTGTGGTCCACGATCGTGCTGGCCAGGGTGCGTGGCTCGTCCTCTGTCCGGTCGACGCCGGCGTCGAGGCTGATGACCAGGGCGCGGTGCGCCTTGCCCTCGAGGGTGGTGAGCTCCCGGACCGAGATGCCCATCCGGTCGGCGTGCTCGTGAGGGGTAGGGGTGCGGCGCAGCTCCGACTCGAGGTCCGTGCGGGCGGCCTCGGCCTGGCGCATCGCGCTGCGCAGGGTGCGGGGGGCGAAGTCCACGGCTCGTACGGAGTCCAGGATCGCGCCGCGGATGCGCAGCGCGGCCCAGCGCTCGAACGGTACGCCGCGCTCGGGGTCGTAGCGGTGCGCCGCCTCGACCAGGCCGAGCCTCGCGGCCTGAGCCATCTCCTCGCGGTCGGCGTGCCGCGGGAAGTGCCCGGTCACGCTGGACAGCACCTGGCGCACGAGAGGCAGGTGGGCCTCGATCAGTGCGGCGGTCTCGCTCGCAGTTGCCGTCATGGTTGCCTCGCTTCGCCCTGTGCGGCCCGGAGGCCGCTGAGTGGTGGACGAGAGAGGTTTCGACGGATGGCAAAGCCCGATCGATACGCCGCAGACGATGACTTCCTGGCTCCGTACGGCGCAGGGACCGACGTCCCCGCCGATGGTCATCCCTGACTAGGGCCGACCACCCACCAGCACCGTGCCGGACCGTGTTTCGTTGTTGTGTCGGCCGCCTGGGGCCGAATGCAGCAGGAACGCCTACGGCAAACGGACCAGCAGGCTGCCCCCCGGCGGTCGAGGGCACTGCTCCATCCGTGTCCGGTCCCAGCTGAGGACGCCGCGGGGCTCAGCCCACCGGCACGGCGACATCCTCCGGTACGGCTCCCGCACGCTCCGCGACCAGGGCCCCGAGCGCCTCGTCGAGATGCCGCGCGGCAGCGTCCACCGGGTCGGCGTCCGGCTGCGGCTCGTCGGTGCCGAGGTCGACGTGGCCGCCGCTGGCGAGGACCTGCCGGACCTGCTCGATGTGGGCACGTACAGTCGCAAGCCGTTGCGGGGCCACGCCTTGGTCGGCCCGGATTGCCAGAGTCCTTGCCCAATAACGGATCCCCGCCGCCTGCATCAGCTGCCGACGCCGGCGCTGCGGCATCGGCCCCGGCAACCCGACCACGGTCGGACGTACCGTCGTCCTGAGGTCCTGGAAAGCCTGGTCGAGCCGGCGGACGGCTGCCCGTACGGAGACCGGGTCGTGGTCCGGTGCGGAGACCCGGTCGAGCAGGTCACGCGCGGCGACCAGCACGTTGTCGATGTCGTCGGTGATTGCGGTGCTGCCGCGGCGCGGCAGCACCACGACCGACACTGCGGCTCCGATCAGCGCGCCGGCAACGGTTTCCTCGATCCGCAGCCGCATCAACGACCAGGACAACGTGCCGAGGATCGAGTAGAGCGCAGCGACGGTCAGGGTGAAGCACAGCACGAGGGCCGTGTAGGACACCGAGACCAACCAGAAGGCGGCGAACACCAGCAGCACGATGAGGACCACCGCGAGGCGCGTGTCGCCGGCGATGGCCTTGCCCAGCAGGAGTCCCCCGGCCACCCCGAGCACCGTGCCGACGACCCGGCCCAGCGCACGGCGCAGGGTCGCCGTCCTGGTGCTGGCGTTCACGAAGACGACGTAGGACGCCAGCACCGCCCAGAACCACCGCGCCGACGAGATCTGCTTGCCCGCCACCATCGCGAGCGCGCCGGCGATCGCCACCTGGATCGTCGTGCGGGTCGTGTGCTCGAGGGCGGTCCTCGAGACCGGGGCCGCAGCGGCCGGCGGTGCGGCCACCGGCCCGAAGCCGTCGAACAACCGTCCGGTGACGACGACCCGGGTCAGGTCGGCGAGCCCTGCCTCCACGCGGGCGAAGGCGCCGGCGAGATGCGGTGCGTCGTCGTCCCGGGACCTCCCCGCTCGTGCGGTGACCGCCAGCGGATCCGTACGCGGAGCCCGTACGGGACGCCCGGCGCGGGCGGCCGCGGCGAGCCGGCCGGCCCTGGCGGCGAGCCTCGCCCGCGCCCGGTCGCTGAGCTGCGGCCCGTCGTGGCGGACCGCGTCGGCGAGATGCTCCGCGGCGACCTCGACGTCGAAGACCAAGCCCCGTACGGCATCGACGTCGTCCACGAGCGTCGGGGCCGCCGGCTGCTCGAGCAGCCGCTCGACGATCAGGGCCACCTCACCGAGGCGGGACCCGGCCCGGATCAGCCGGCGGGTCCTCAGCTGCGCCGGGTCGTCCCCGGTGGCGGTCAGCCACGCCCTGGCCTCGTCCGCCAGGTCCGCGATCCTGCCCTCGAGGGCCCGCAGCGAGCTGCGCAGGTCGGTGGCGGGGCGATCGGGCAGCAGCAGGCAGCGGACCACAGCGGTCGCGCCGGCCCCGACCAGGACGGCGAGGCTCAACCAGGCCAGCTGATGGACCCGCGCGTCCAGGAAGAGCGCGAAGAAGTACGTCATGAAGGCGAGCTGGCCGAGGGCGAACCCACGCTGCCCCCACCGGCGCAGCAGCACCGACCCGGTCATCACGGCGACGAACGCGATGTCGGCGGCCATCGGATGAGGGCTGAGGACCGCGGCGCAGGCGACGACGGCGAGGGAGATGGCCGTAGCCTCGCCGATGGTCAGGAGCGCAGCGAGCCGGCGACCGTCCTTGACGCTGGTGGCCGAGGTCATCGCGATGACGCCGGCGAGCATGACGACGGTGACTGGCTGCCGGGCGCTGCTGGCGATCGGCTCCATCACGCCGAGGGCGATGCCGACCGAAGCCGCGGCCCGGGTGCCCAGCCTGGCCCGTTGCCGGGCGGGGTCGGCGGCAGCGACCCGGCCGATCCAGCCGGCAATGGCCTCGCGGAGGCCGGGCAACAGCCGCCCGTCAGACGTCACCGGTCCATCCTGCCCCGGCGCGACCAGGCCCGGAGCGGGCAGGGCCGCCCGTCAGACGGTGACCCAGTCCGTGACGATCGGGTGGGACCGGCCGGCCGGCAGGATGCGCAGGCTCAACGACCCGGCAGGGACGTCGACGGCCGGGACCCGGCCGAGCTCGTCGGAGGTGACGGTGACGACGACGCCCGAGCCGGTACGGACCTCGATCTCGGCCACGCCGGCCGGTGCGATCTGGCCGACGAGGCGCCGGCCGTCGCCGCGCTTGCTGACCTGCAGGTCGACCGCCAGCTCCTCGGTCTCGAACGTGAGCAGCTGCTCGTCCGACGCCGGGCCACGTACCAGGACCGGCGACTCGTCGACACTGGAGTCGAACGCGAGCGATGCCAGCTCGGCGTCGATCGTGCGCCAGGTCAGGCTGGCCTTGGCCGCGTCGACGACCGCCCCGGGGACAGGGTCATGGGTGTTCAGGGCAGCACTGAGCTCGGCGAGCAGGGCGTCGTCCGCCTGCTCGTCCGCTGGTTGGTCGTGGGTCAGGTCGATGTCATTGCTGTCATCGCTCATCGCTGTGCACCTCCTGTCCCCCGACAGCCTGCTGAGTACTTCGACCTAGACAGAGCCCCCACCTGCCTGCGTGATACCGAACTCGGCGAGCTGCCTGCGCAGCTGGGTCAGGCAGCGCGCCCGGGTGGGACCGATGCTGCCGACCGGCATCCCGAGCGCCTCGCTGACCAGGTCATAGCTCGGCGGCGGGCTGGCCATCAGCACCCGGAGCAACCGCTGACAGGCGTCCCCGAGCCGGCCGAGGGCCTCCATCAGCACGGCGCTCCGCTCCGCTGCCAGCAGCCGGGCGTCCAGCGGCGGGTCGTGGTCCCCCGTACGGGCGAGTCCCTCGAGGTCGAGCACCCGCTCGCGGCTACGCGACCGGATCACCCGGAGGCACTCGCGCTTGGCGGTGGTCACCAGCCAGGCCGACAGTCGTTCGGGCTCGCGCAGCCGGCCGAGGTGCTCGACCAGCCGGAGCCAGGTGGTCTGGCTGACGTCGGCGGCATCCTCGGGGGACAGCCGATAGCTGCGGGCGACCGACCAGACCAGGCCACCGAAGCGGTCGACCAACCGGTCCCACGATGCCTGCTCCCCCTGCGCCGCGCGCTGCAGGTCCTCGACGACGGTGTCGTCCGTCACGCGGTCCACCTCTCCCGACCCCTCCGTCACCGTCGCCGATCCGCCGCCCGGATTCAAGTGGCCGCTCCGGTCGCGTATCAGCGAACCGGACAACCGCTCTGTCCTTGCCGTACGAGACCTGAACAGCCGTTGGGGGCAGTCATGAAGCAGCGCGTACAGATCCGGAGCACCACGCTAGCCGCAGCGTCGCGGCGTCGTGCGAGCGCCCGGTACGTGGCCGAGCACGTCGAACCGTTCACCTCGTCGCCGCTGCTGGCCGACGGCGACGCGGACGAGCTGCTGGCCCGGGCGTACCGGCTCCGGAAAAAGCGGGTCGCCGCACAGGTATCAGCGGCCCGTACAGCGGCTCTGTTGCGCTGAAGCCGGGTCACACCGGCGTCGCAGACGTGGGACCGGCCCTGGGGGTCCGCCGGCCCATGGCAAGGGGGAAGGGCCCGTCGCTCCTGGGGGGACGCGGCGGGCCCTCTGCCTTTGCGCTATAGGCCAAAGATCATCGAAGTGGTAGACACAGGGCAATTCCCGACGCTGGAGGCTCAGGTCCCATGTTCTCTGCAGAGCGGTTCGAGGTGTGGCTGGGCGTCCGGCAGGCGCGCGTTGTGGGCGAGGCAGCTCCGACGGACGTCCTGATCGGACCGGGCTATCTGTACCGGCCGAACCAGCTGTTGGTGAACACCGAAGACCTGCACCTCGTCGCCGAACAGCTCGAGCGGGTCAAGGCGGTCGAGCAGCCGGAGTACTCCCGGGAGTTCGCTTCGCTCGACATCCCCATCACGGTCTTCACGGTCACGAGCGTGCCGATCCCGGCTCTGGTGACGCGGCTTCGGGCAGTGCGGGGCGAGGGCTCACCCGTACCGCGCGTGGGTCCCAACCACGTATTCACCGGCGAGCCGGTCTACCACGGAGGACCGGGCGGCGAGCCGCGACCGGCCACAGCCGTTGAGTCACGCTGGTCGGCTCCGGCTGCTGACGCGCCGCGCGTTGCGGCCGTCGACACCGGTATCCCGAAAGGTCTCGACAGTCTGCACCCCGAACTGTCCGCCCGGGTCTTCAGTGAAGGCGACGACATCGACACGCTGTTCACCACCGGCGATCTGCTCGACCAGGAGGCGGGCCATGGCACCTTCGTCTCCGGCATCCTGATGCAGCTCGCACCCTGGCTGGCGATCGATCCGGAGAAGGTGCTGGACAGCGCAGGCGTCGGCGACGACCGCACCGTGACCGTCGGCATCGCCAAGGCAAAGTGTGCCTTGGTCAATGCCTCCCTCGGAGGCTACACACACGACGACATGCCTCCTCCGGCGCTCGAGGCCCTGCTGGCCAAACGTGATCCGGAATCTGTCATTGTCGCAGCAGCAGGAAACAACAGCCAGGACCGGCCGTTCTGGCCGGCTGCGTTCAAGCACGTCGTGGCCGTGGCCGCGGTCGACACCCGCAAGGGCGCGTTGACGCGGGCGACGTTCAGCAACTTCGGTGACTGGGTCGACTGCTGCGCGCCGGGCGTCGACATCCGCAGCACCTACGTCACCGGCGAATGGCGCCTCGACTCGCCTGGTGACGACGGGACCGTCGAGCAGCTCAACGGCTGGGCCTGCTGGTCCGGAACGTCCTTCGCCGCTCCGCACGTGACGGCCGCGATCGCCGGCCGCATGCAGGACGCCAACCTGACGCCTCGGCAAGCGGCGCACGCGGTGCTGGCTGATGCCAGCATCCACGTGCCCGGCGCCGGGTTCTTCATCAAGCCGAACGCCGACCTGCTCTGCCCGGACTGCTGACCGACCGGTCAGCCCGCGCCGAAACAGACGAACACCCCTGCCCGCAACCGCGCCGCTGGGTCGAGCGCCGCACGTGCTTCGACCAGCGCTACGGCGGGAGCCGCGCCGCGTACCAAGCTGGCGTGAAAGTTGACCATCGTGTCGCGCGCGACATCGTCCGGGACTGGGGCCGTACTCGCGACCAAGGCTCGCGTGCCCATTCGCAGCAAGGCGCCGGTCAGCCCCATCACCTCGTCGCCGGGGTGCACCGACGAGAGCGCCGACTCACAGGCGGAGAGCACTACGACGCTGGGCGCGGACCGAAGATTCTCGAGGTCGTACACGGTCAGCGGGCCATCGGCCAGCTGCAGCGAAGAGAACAGAGGGTTGTCGGACCGGAAGCGTCCGTGGGCCGCGACGTGAGCCAAGGCGGCGCCCTCGAGCGCCTCCATCACCGCCCCGACGGAGGCAGCAGCTCCGGTCAGCACCCGCGCATGGGGATAGACCTTCGCAACCGCGGCTATCTCCTGGACAGCTGCCGGAAGGTTCGGGCCGGTCACGAGTGCGACGTGTCCTCGGCGATCCACCCGGCGATCACGGGAGTGCAACCAAACCGACGCTGAGGGAGCAACGGTGACCGGACGGTCACGGGCACTTGCCAGCAGCGCCCAGGGAAGGACGTGCATCTCAGCGGTGGGAACGATGACCAGCGGACGCAGCCCCAGGCGACTCGCGAGCGGCGCGAGGAGCAGCTGATCCAGCCGCAGCGCCGCGGCTGCGATGGAGACCTGGACTGCCTCGGCCATGCGTGGGGAGACTCCCCGAGCCAAGCGTCCAAGGCCGAATCGCAGTGCCTCGAGCTCGACCTGAACCCCGCGCACGCTGCCTAGCCCATGCAGCGAGCTTCGCCCTCCAGCAATGACGACTGCGGCCAGATCCTCCCCCCGTTGGACCAGCTCGATGAGCGCTGTCTCCCCGAGCGCGGTGGCAAGTTCTGCCGGCGTGGACACGGCAGACCGCCGGGTCTCCACCTGGGAAGTGCGCGCCCGCTCGACAATCCGCCGCTCGAGCGCACGCTGGCGACGATCCAGCGCACGGTGGTCGACATCGTCGAGGCGGGCTTGTTCCAGCTCCGCCGTGACGGCTCGGAGCTCCGACATCTGTGCCGCCAGTACCGGGTCACGCGGCGGCTGAACCGGTCGGACCAGCAAGCTTCCGGCGCGCCAACGCTCTGCCCAGGCGAGGATGCGACTCGGGCTGCCGCTCTTGAGTGCAAGGTCAAAACCGGCTTTGGCCAGATCATGTGCCCGAGCCGCCGTCCGCACCTGCAGTTCGGTCGCAGCCATGGTGGCGAGGTGCTTCTCGTGAACCCGCAGCCCTGCCAGCAGGGCACGGGACGCGCCGGCATCGTCACCCTGCGAAAGCCGACCAAGGGCGAGCGCATACCAGGCACGCATCCGTTGCCCGGCCGGGCCGGCTTTGGTCGCCCTGGCCGCCATCCTCAACAGCTCCGGAGCAATTGGGCGCCCTGCGGCCACGTCCCGTTGTGTCATCAGCAGCGTCACATCAGTGGCGACGATGGGCCATCCTGCGGCACCCAGGGCGGTCGCAATCTCAGCAGCCTCCGACCAGACGGCTGCTCCAGGGTCGGCGACCGTAGCTCGCAATATCGCGTATCGCGCCAACAAGGCGAGGCTCGTACGCCCCTGTCGCTCGAACGAAGCCAGGGCCTCCGTTGCCGCCTTGTGCGCCTGGTCTGCCTTGCCCGACGCCATCAGAGTCTCTGCCAGTAAAAGGCTGGCTTCCGCGACGTCACTGCCAACGTCATGAGCCACCAAGTCAGTAATGCCAGATTCCACGGCCTCCTGGGCTTCCTCAACGAGGCCAACCGACAGCAGCAGCTGACATTGGTCGAGGAATCGCACCCCTCGCGACACTCCCGCGGCGTCCCAACGATCGCCCGCATCGCCAAACATGCGGAGTGCCGAGACCGCGTCTCCTCGGAGCCCTGCCGCAAAGCCCCTGTTCCAGAGGACGTCCGCCGCCAGTACCGGCTGCCCCAGATGCAGATAGAGCTGCTCGGACTTCTCAAGATCGCGGTCCGCCGCGGCCGCCTTTCCTTGGTAGGCCTGAAGAATCCCCCGATTGTTGCGAAGCCTGGCCTCCCAGAGCAGGTCATTGGCACGCCGCAGCTGAACCAGCGCCGACGCGTAGGTGTCGAATGCCTCTCGCAGCGCTCCACTGCGCTGCTCGATCAGCGCGAGCTGCACGCGAGCGCGAGCCTGTTCGCCACCTGACAGCGCGGCGACCGCAAGTCGAGCGAGCCGCCGAGCCGACAACAGCTCGCCTCGCCCAAGAAGCACCAATGCCAGACTCATGCGGGCCTCGGCAACGTAACGCTTCCCCGCCCGACGGCCCACTCTGACTGCGGTACGAAGGTGCTGCTCCGCCAGTTCCAGCTGTTCGGTCTCGCGTGCGGCAAGGCCGCGCGCGCGCCAGGCCGTAGATTCGGCCGACGGCTCGCGAGCCGCACGAGCGGCGGCGATTGCCGCTACCGCCTTGACGTCAGCGAGCCCGGCGTCAATACCGACCAGGCGAAGCGCCTCGGCTGCCAGCTCGGCGGGCGCGGCCTCATCGGGCGCCGCGCCAGCGGGAGTGCTGGTGGAGTCGGCTGTCACGGTGGACTCCTCCGTCGTGGACGCACCCCGCAGGGAACTGAGGCTCCTTACCGTATGACATGCCGGCAGCACCGAAGTCTGCGTCGGGTACACCAAGACCGGCCGGCCAACTCCGTCAGCCTGTGCGTGCAACCGAACCGGCTCGCGGCGCATCGTGTAGGGCATGGGGCACAGGACGGATGCCAGGATGGGCAGTCGCGACGCCGAGTTCGACGCGTACGTCGCTGCCCGGTCGCGGCGGCTGCTCGGGGTGGCGACGATGCTGGTCGGCCGGCGCGACGCAGAGGACGCGCTGCAGGAGGCGCTGATCTCGCTGTACCGCCGGTGGGACCGGGTCGTCGCCGCCGACAACCCGGACGCCTATGTCCACCGGTCGCTGGTCAACGCCTCGCTGCAGCTGCTGCGCCGGCGGCGGCGGATCGAGCTGCCGCCGACGTTCGACCTCTCCAGGTCTGACGCCGGTCACGACGACGCCGTCAGCGACCGGCAGCACATGCTCCAGGCGCTCGCATCGCTACCACCACGACAACGGGCCGTACTCGTGCTCGCGTTCTACGAGGACCGCAACGAAGCCGAGATCGCCGAGGCGATGAGCTGCTCGCGCGGCACGGTCAAGAGCCAGAAAGCCCGGGCCCTGAGCGCATTGCGCGAGCGGCTCGGTTCCGATGACGACGAGAGGACCTCCATCCCATGAACGAGCTCGAGAGTCAGCTGCACGACGCCCTGCACGCTGTGCGGGAGCACCCCACCGGCGGCCTGGCCGGGCCTGCGCTGCGGCGGACCGCCCGCCGGCGCACCTTCCGGGCCCGTACCGGAGGGGTCGCCGTTATGGGGGCCGCGGCTGTTGCCGGCGTCGTGGTCGCACCGGGGCTGCTGGACGCCTCCACGTCACGTTCGCCGGGCGCGAGCGTGGGCGGACAGACGTCGGCGGCCAGCAAGACCGCTGGCGCCGACCCGATGGGCAAGGCCCAACCGACGGCGTCGTTCACCGCCAAGCCATCACCGACGGGGGTGCCCAGCTCCACGGGCAAGGCTGTACCGGTGCAGGCCAATGTCTGGAGCCCGGCCGGGGCGCTGATCGACGACCCGACAGTGCTGGCCGTCGCGCCCAAGATGGCGGCCACCGACAGCGACTGGAAGAGCTGGGGCGGCCAGCTGCTCGAGCAGGAC
>JAWWOM010000298.1:0-2514 GCA_033851655.1 Frankiales bacterium | reverse complement strand
AAGGAGCCTCGGCGAACGCTCGTCGAGATCCTAGGAAGGCTGTCCCATGATGACCCGCCCGGTCGTGCAGCTCCGCGACACCGACGTGGTCGCCATTGCGGCGTCGGTGCGCCGTTACGCGGCTGCGGCTCTGGGCGACCACGTCGACGTGGAGGACCTGACTCAGGAGACGGTCGGCCGGCTGATCGAGAACCGGTGGCGGATCGACCGGCGCACCGCCCCCGGCTACGCGATCGCGACCGCTCGGAGCCTGCTGGTCTCCCGCAGCCGCGCTGTCCTGCTGGCCGAGCGGCACCAACCGCGGCTGCTGGACCTGAGCGTCGAGCCCGACCCGGTCGAGGTCGCGCTGGCTGCTGAGGAGGAGTCCGCACTGGCGGCAGCGCTCGAGCAGCTGAGCGCCCGCGATCGTGACCTGCTGACGTCGCACCATGTCGAGGGGCTCAGTGCCGCTGACCTGGCCGCCCTGCACTCGACCACACCCGGCGCCATCGGCGCCTCGCTGGCCAGGGCACGCGGGCGGCTACGGCTTGAGTACTGCCTGCAGGCGCACCGCCGGCCGCTGCCCGATCAGCGCTGCCGCCGCATCCTGACCGCGATCGCCACCGGCGACGGCCGCCGACAGACTGCCCTCGGCGCCAGTCGGCATCTCCCGACGTGCGCAGACTGCACGACCCTGGCGGCAGCTGTCACGGCGCCGGATCGCCATCGCGCTGCCCTCGGCATCCTGGGCATCTTGGCCGGGCTCTTCGCTCTGCTGCGCCGGCTGGTTCGGACGCACCCTGCGGTCACCGCAACCGGCGTCGGGGTGACCGCCGCGGTCGGGGCGGCGGTTCTCGCCTACTCCCCACACCATGCTCCGCCTCCTAGGGTCGTCACCGCTGCCTTTACGCCGGCCGCGCCCACGTCGACCCCCCCGGTCCGAGCTCCGCTGACCGGGGTGATCTCCGGCGACCTCAACCTGCTGGACCTGCCCTCCGGTCGGACCCTGCAGAGCTTTGCCGGCCAGCCCGTACTCGGCCGTCGGGTCCCGGTTCTCGCCGTTGATGCCGATGAGGGCTTCTGGATCGGTACGAGCAGCCGGCGGATCTGGGTCGAGCTGGCCACGCACGGTGAGTCGACGCTCAAGATCACGAAGGGCAGCCGGGTCGACTTCGCCGGCTCGGTGGTGGCCAACCCTCGCGGATACGCAAGCCGGGTGGGGGTGACGGCGGCTGAGGACGCTGCCGAGCTCGATCGGCAGGGGGTTCACCTGGTCGTGCCGGTCAAGGACGTCGCCACCGTGCCGCGCCCCGGCTGAGAAAAGTGCGTCATCGCCGGGTGGTCAACTCGTCGCGGGCGCAGCCGGGCTTGGCCGGCGTCGACGTGGAGATGAACGCACCGGTCCCACCATCCAGTGAGCAGGAGAGAACAGTGCAGATCGACAAGGCCCAGGTCATCGACCTCCTCAAGTCCCTCGGCAAGCACGACCAGGTCCCGGCGGCGCAGAGCGAGCTGCCCGAGAAGGTCGACACCGAGCAGCACGCCGACCTGCTGTCCAAGTTCGGCATCAACGCGGGCGACCTCGGGGGCCTGGGCGGGATCGCCGGCAAGCTCGGCCTGTAGTCAGCCGAGCTGCCGCCGGAGCAAGGGCTCCAGGCCTGTCAGCGCAGGCCGGTGGCCTGAAGACCGACACGGGGGGCGGTCTTCAGGCCATTGGTGTCCGGCCGCCGACTATGGCAGGGCGAGCATCTGGTCGAGCGCCGCCTTGGCGTAGGCAGCGGTCCGCTGGTCCACCCTGATCTCGTTGGGGACGATGCCCTCGACCAGGGACTCGAGCGCCCACACCAGGTGCGGCAGGTCGATCCGGTTCATCGTCGAGCAGAAGCAGACCGTCTTCTCGAGGAACGCCACCGTCTTGTCGGGGTGCGCCTCGGCCAGCCGCTTGACCAGGTTCAGCTCGGTGCCGATCGCCCACCGCGACCCGGCCGGCGCGGCGTCGAGGGTGCGGATGATGAACTCGGTGGACCCCACCATGTCCGCGGCGGTGACCACCTCGTGCCGGCACTCGGGGTGGACGAGAACGGTGACGCCGGGCACAGCAGCCCGTACATCGTCGACCTGCTCCTTGGTGAACCGCCCGTGGACCGAGCAGTGCCCGCGCCACAGGATCACCTTGGCCGCCCGCAGCGCTTCGACCGTGTTGCCGCCGTACGGCTTGCGGGGGTCGTAGCGCACGCAGTCGTCGAGGCTGAGGCCGAGGTCGAGGACGGCCGTGTTGCGGCCGAGGTGCTGGTCGGGCAGGAACAGCACCTTGTCACCCTGCTCGAAGGCCCAGCGCATCGCCCGCTCGGCGTTGGAGGAGGTGCAGATGGTGCCGCCGTGCTTGCCGGTGAAGGCCTTGATGTCGGCTGAGGAGTTCATGTACGAGACCGGCACCACCCCGTCCGCGATGCCGGCGTCCTCGAGCGCCTCCCAGCACTCCTCCACCTGGTCGAACGTCGCCATGTCGGCCATGGAGCAGCCGGCGCCCAGGTC
>JAWWOM010000248.1:0-4987 GCA_033851655.1 Frankiales bacterium | reverse complement strand
GACGGCGGCCAGATCGTCACGAAGGCCCGGCCGATGACGTCGCTCTCCGGCACGGCGCCCACGTAGCGGGAGTCGTCGGAGGCGCTGCGGTGGTCGCCCATGACCCACAGCCGGCCCTTGGGCACGGTCACCGGGCCGAACGTGTGATGGTCGTCCTGGTAGACGTACGGCTCGTCCAGCGGCACGCCGTTGACCATCACCCGGCCGAGCGGGTCGCAGCACTGGACCTTGTCCCCCGGCAGCCCGATGACCCGCTTGACGTAGTCGGTGCCGGCGGGCGCCAGGCCGACGAAGTCCACGAGGGTGTGCAGCGCCCCGCTCACCGGGTTGCTCGCCACGTACTGCGGGGTGGAGTCGCTGCTGTAGTTGTCCTTGCCGTCGAACACCACGATGTCGCCGCGATGGATGCCGCGCAGGTGATAGACGATCTTGTTCACCAGGATCCGGTCGCCGCGGCAGCCGTCGCAGCCGTGCAACGTCTGCTCCATCGACGGGGACGGGATGTAGAACGCCTGGAGCAGGAAGGTCTTGATCAGCACCGCCAGGCCGACCGCGATCACGACCAGGATCGGGAACTCCAGCCAGGCCGGCGTCCTCGAGGGTCTGCCGGCCGCCTCGCCCGGCTCGGCCAACGGCTCGTCAGCCACTGCCGGCGGCGCGTCATCTGTGCTGCTCAACTGCGTTCTGCCTCCGTGTCCCGACGGCTCGTCGATGGTCAACTCCCCACCGCCGTGCCAGGTTCCCCACACAGCACAGTACGGGTGCCCGCGACCAGGAGAGAAGCAGTCGCGGACACCCGTACCGAGGGATTGGTTCAGACGCGCATCTCGGTCGTCACCGAGCCGTCATCACCAGGGGGAAGGCGCGGGCGGCGGGACCACCGCCGGCCGGTCGTTGCAGGTGATCGTGTTCGGCAGCTCCCAGGGCGCCAACCACGGACCGGTGGTGCCACCCCCGTCGTTGCCGCCGAGGTCGACCACGGAGAACTCCGAGCCGGCCGGGGTGAAGTGGAACGACCCGCAGTTGTTGATGCCGACGGCGCCGACGTTGCGGGCATCCACGTTCTGGAACGAGGCGGACCCGGCGACCCGGGCGCTGAGCACCGAGGTGCCGGTGCCGTCCACGTGGATGTTCTTGAAGTGCACGTTGGTGACGTTGTAGAGGTCCTTCACCGGCCAGTCGGCCACCATCATGATCGCGTTGTAGGTGCTGTCGAGGAAGCTGGAGTTGCTCACCGTGACGTTGGCGTTGATCGAGCTCTCCAGGGCGTAGATCCAGATCGCGCCGAGGCCGATGTTCCAGTTGAGCTCGTACGTACCGGCCCGGACCGTGGTGTTGCCGTCGAAGGTCAGGCTGCCCTCGAACGGGGTCGAACCGAAGCGCGAGCCGATGTGCAGGCCACTACCCTCCCGGATCGGGTCGGCGACCAGGTTGTTCGACACCGCGTTGTCCCGGCCACCGTAGATCGCGATGCCGTTGGCCAGCGTCGGGGTCTGGACGGTGTTGTGGTCGAAGCGGTTGTCGTGGTCGGTCGTTGACGCCGGCAGTCCCGAGTCGGCCGAGGCCTTCTCGGACCACATGGCCATCGCGTCGTCGCCGGTGTTGCGGAAGAAGTTGTTCTGGACGAGCACGTGGGAGACACCCTGGTGCAGGTTGATGCCGTCCGCGATCTGGTTGACGACCATGTTGTTCGAGACCGTCAGCCCGCTGAACGGACCGTCGAGCCACAGGCCGACCTTGGTGTGGTCGATGTACAGGCCGGAGACCGTCGAACCGCCACCGAGTGCGCCACCGATACCGTTGACCTGGTCGAGGTCGAGCCGCTCCCGTACGTCGCCCATGATGGCGAAGTTGGAGATGTGCACGTTGTTGCTGCCGCCGTCGGCCGCGTACTTGCCGTAGATGCCGGGGCCGGTGTGGCCGTCGGATCCGTCGGGGTCCTTGGCCGGCGTCTGGTGGCCGGTGATGATCGAGTACCAGTTGCCCGCGCCGGTGAGGGTCACGTTGCTCGGCAGCACGACGTGCCGGTTGATCTGGAACTCACCCTCGGGGATGAAGACGGTGCGGTGCTGGGCAGCACCGGCGGCAACGGCCGCGTCGAAGGCGTTGCCGGAGTCGGCGGCGCCGGTCGGGTCAGCACCGAAGTCCACGACGGAGAGCGCGCCGCGCGGCTTCTGCGCCGGCTCGTCCACCCGCTGGGAGTCCAGCAGGTCGATGACGTACCACGCGGCCGGCGAGCCCTCGGGCACCTGGAACCGGATCTTGGTCCCGGCTCCGTACACGCGGTCGAGCACGATCCGCTGCTCGTCGTAGAAGTGGAACGGCCGGAACGGCGTCGTGATGGTCGGCGTCGGAGTCGTGGCCGAGGGCACGCAGGAGCACTCGGTGATCCACCAGTCCGGGTGGAGCAGGCCGGCGTTGGGGTCGTTGCTGAACGGATACTGGTTGTAGAGCCAGGCGTACTGCGACGTGAGGACCGGCGTCAGCGCGTGCCGCCCGTTGATGAGCAGGTTGATCGGGGCGGTGATGCCGCCGCCGTTCGGGGCGTCCGGGATGCTGTAACGCAGGGTGAGCCCGTTGGCAGCCTTGGGCAGGGTGAACTCGACGTACTGGCCGACGGAGGTCAGCTTGACGGCGCTGCGGCCGGAGGCTTCCGAGGGCAACGTGTAGGCGTCCCTGCCGGAGATGACGGTGCCGGTGTTGGGAGCCGTCTCGGCCTCCTGCTCGATGAAGCCGAGGTCGGCGCCGCGGCCCTGGGTCAGGGCCGGCGCGAGGGCGGCCCTGGTGCCGAGGGTGCTGCTGGGGTCGGCGACTGCGGATCCGGGCGAGATCGCCAGGCTGGCGCCGACCGCTGCTGCGGTCAACGACGCGGCGAGCCCGAACGTACGGGGCCTCAGTCTCTTGGTTGCGGTGCTGCGGAACATGCGCGCTCACTCCCTGGTGACGGCGCCTCACTGTCCTGCGGACGGTCACGGATGTGACCTAGCCGAGGACTGCGGCGGTGACGAGGGCTGACCATAGAGCTGTGTCACGGTCCGCACAAGACTTCTGTCGACGTTATCCAAAGCGTTATCAACTTTTGCCGATCTTGCGTAGATTTCTTGCAGGTCCTTGCCCCGCCAACGATCCGGCCGTGCGCCTGGACCGCAACAGCTGGTGGGGGCTGGCCCCACCTCGCAATGGCGGCTCACCTGCAACAACGATGGGTGCTGGCCGTGGTGGCGCCAGGGCCGGCCCGGGCGATCGTGGTGATGCCGGGCAGTTCCGGACCGGAGTCCAACACGTGCCACTCGGCAGATCCTGTCGCGTTGGCCGACGGATGTGAGGTGGGGATAAGTCCCGGCCGCCCTTATTAAGCCTGATTCGTTCTATATGTACTGTCTTGTCCGACAAAAGGCATGGACCGCCCCCTAGCGCGGTCCATGTCCCATATTTCCCGCTGCCCGGGCTCAGGGTGACACACCCATGCCTCGGGTCGTGAGGACGACAACCAGCAGGAGGACCCCCACGTGCGGATAGCTATTGCCTCAATCGCCGCAGCAGCGACCCTCGTCACCGGAGTCTCGTTAGTCGCCCTCGCCCCTACGGGCGAAGCCGCGACTACCGTGGCCGTGCAGAACCCCTCCCTCGAGGTAGATGCGAATGCTGACTCGGTGCCCGACTGCTGGCAGAGAAACAGTTGGGGCACCAACACCGGGGCGTTCTCACGGGTGAGCACCGGTCACAGCGGTTCGTACGCCGAGAAGGTGGCGATCAGCAGCTACAGCTCCGGTTCGCAGCGACTTCTGACGGCGCTGACGAGTACCTGCGCGCCCGCCCTCACCACGGGACACACCTACAGCGTTTCCGGGTGGTACGAGTCCGCGGGCAGCGCATCCTGGGTCGCGCTCTACCAGAGCAGGACCACCGGGGCCTGGAAGTACTGGGCCAGCGGCCCCATCCTCGCGGCGTCCTCGTCGTGGAAGTCCTCCTCGTTCAGGACGCCGTCCGCGCCCAGCGACGCAGCACGGCTCAGCTTCGGCATCGCGCTGCAGTCCGTCGGCACCCTGACCGTCGACGACTTCAGCCTGTCCGACCTCAGCGTGACCGGTCCGACCCCGACACCGACTACTTCGAGTACGACATCGCCGAGCCCCTCGCCCAGGCCGACGGCCAGCACGACGACGGCCTCCCCTTCACCATCGGCGACGACCACTGCCCCCGCCAGTGGACATACCTGGTACGTCTCCAAGACCGGCAACAACGCCGACGGCAGGACCTGGGCCACGGCCTGGAACGAGCTGGCCAACATCCAGTGGTCACTCGTCCAACCCGGTGACCGGGTCGTGATCGACGGCGGCTCGACCGCCTGCCCCTCCAACTACGACTTCGCAAACCACGCCACCAACCGCCCCGGCCTGACCTGCGGCATGGAGTACACGACCGCCTTGACGGTCCGCAAGAGCGGGACGTCGTCAGCGCCGATCAGCATCCAGCTGGCTCAGGACGCCGGCCGTAACGGCACGGTCGTCATCTTCGGTGGCCGCTCGACGATGCTTCCGTACTGCGACCAGACCAGCTACGCGGCGTCGGGGACCGCGAAGCCCAACGGCGTGTCGATCCCTGGCTACAGCAACATCGTGATCGACGGCCGCCACCGCAGCGGAATCATGCTGTACGGAGCTCAGGACGGCGTGGACCTGTCCAGCGATGCGACGAGCTATGTGACGCTGCGGAACATGGAGATCTTCGACAACGGGATCTTCTCGACCTGGAGCTACGGCTACAAGACCGACAACGAGGGCATCAGCCTCGTGGGGCACAACATCACGATCGACCGCGACCTGATTCATGACAACGGCCAGGACGAGATCCAGGACCGGTACACCGGGACGCTGAACAACAACTCGCACGCAGCAATGCACGACATCACCATCACCAACTCCTGGCTGTACGACCACCGGGCGAACCCGCTGTTCCCCGGCTACGGCTTCAACGCCGGGTCGCA
>JAWWOM010000239.1:0-3069 GCA_033851655.1 Frankiales bacterium | reverse complement strand
CACGGCGGCCGCAAGGGCACCGGCATCGACGCGGTCGAGTGGGCCCACCGCGGCGCCGAGCTCGGGGCGGGGGAGATCCTGCTCAACTCGATGGACGCCGACGGCACCCGCGACGGGTTCGACCTCGAGCTGATCCGCAAGGTACGGGCGGTCGTCGACGTCCCGGTCATCGCCAGCGGGGGAGCCGGCCGGGTCGAGGACTTCGCCCCCGCGGTCACGGCCGGTGCCGACGCCGTGCTGGCCGCGAGCGTCTTCCACTTCGGCACGCTGCGGATCGGCCAGGCCAAGGACGCGCTGCGCAAGGCCGGCTTCCCGGTGCGCTAAATCCGGGCGGCTTCGCTCAGTCCCTTGTTAGGATCGTGCGAATCCCGAGACCACACGTCCAAGGGAGAACCGTGCCCGTACAAGGGTCAAAGGCGACCCACTCCGCTGTGATCCGGCGGGGGCTGAGGTTGCTGGCAAGGTCAGTGCGCGAGGAGCCACGGATGTACGCCGTGGCCCTCGCGGGCTCGACCATCTATGCCCTGATGACGGTGGCGAGTGCCTACGCCCTCGGCTGGGTGACCCAGCACACGATCCTGCCGGCCTTCGCCGACGGGCACACCTCGGCCGGGTCCCTGCTCATCGCGGCCGCGCTGATCATCGGCGTCTCGATCGTCAAGTGCGTCGGCGTCGTGATGCGCCGGATCGGTGCCGGCATCATGCAGTACCGGCTGATGGGCACCTACCGGCGGCGGATCACCCGGCAGTACCTCAGGCTCCCGCTGTCCTGGCACCAGGACTGGACCACCGGCGCCCTGCTCTCCAACGCCAACAGCGACGTCGAGGCGATGTGGTCGAACATCGCGCCGTTCCCGCTGGCCTGCGGCGTGATCATCATGCTGGTCACCACCGCCGGCCTGCTGGTCGCCACCGACTGGGTGCTCGCGATCGTCGGGTTCGTGGTGTTCCCGCTGGTCGGCGTGCTCACCTACGTGTACGGGCGCGCGGTGGCTCCTCGGGCGATGCGCGCCCAGGAGCTCCGCGGCGCCGTCAGCAGCGTCGCCCACGACAGCTTCGACGGCGCGCTGGTGGTCAAGACGCTGGGTCGCGAGGCCGACGAGACCGAGCGGTTCCGGGCCAGGTCGCTCGAGCTGCGGGACGGCCTGATCCGGCTCGGCCGGGTGCGCGGCCTCTTCGACCCGGCGATCGAGGCGCTGCCCAGCCTCGGTGTGCTCGCTGCGCTGCTGGCCGGTTCCTACCGGCTCCAGCACGGAGCCATCAACACCGGCGAGCTGGTCCGGGTCGCCTACCTGTTCACCTTGCTGGCGCTGCCGTTGCGGGCGATCGGCTACGTCTTCGCCGAGATGCCGCGCTCGGTGGTCGGCGCCGAGCGGGTCTTCCGGGTGCTCGAGGCGCAGGGCTCGATGCCGTACGGGGACGGCTCGCTCGGCGGGTCGGCCGACTCCGCCGTCGGCGTGTCGCTGCGCGACGTGGGCTATGCCTACGGCGATGCGGCACCTGTGCTCGACGAGGTCACCCTCGACGTCCCGATCGGGCGCACGATCGCCGTCGTCGGGCCGACTGGATCCGGAAAGTCAACTCTGGCAGGCATTCTGGTGCGCCTCGTCGACCCGACCGACGGCACGGTGCTCTACGACGACCTGGACCTGAGGACGCTGCGCCAAGGTGAGGTCAGCTCTGCCGCTGCCCTGGTGCCCCAGCAGACCTTCCTCTTCGACGACACCGTTCGGGGCAACATCGCCCTCGGCGGCGACTTCACCGACGAGGAGGTGTGGGCCGCATTGCGTACGGCGCAAGGAGACCGGTTCGTCCGCGCGCTGCCCCGGGGCCTGGACACCGTCGTCGGCGAACGGGGCACCACGCTCTCCGGTGGCCAGCGGCAACGGCTCGCTCTCGCCCGTGCCGTCGTGCGGCGGCCCCGGCTGCTGCTGCTCGACGACGCCACCAGCAGTGTGGATCCCTCGGTGGAGCAGGCGATCCTGGCAGGCCTGGCCAGGACCACCGGGTCAGCGACGGCGACGTCGGTGCTCGTCGTGGCCTACCGCCGCGCCACGATCGCCCTCGCCGACGAGGTGGTCTTCGTCGACGAGGGCCGGGTCGTGGCCCGTGGGCCGCACGAAGTGCTCCTCGCCGAGGTGGACGGCTACCGGGCGCTGGTCACCGCGTACGAGCAGGCCGAGGCCGAGGTCGAGCTGGCCGACGACCTCGACGCCGAGCTGGACGCCGGCGCCCGGGACGACCGGGAGCCGGCCGCATGACGGCGGCTGCGGTCAGCGGTGCTCCCGTACGAGGGTCGTGGGCGACGCTGCGCCGCGGCATCGCGATGACGCCGGAGTTCCGCAAGGGGCTGGGCTTCACGGTGCTGCTGACGCTGACCGCGACGGCAGGCCGGATCGTCGTGCCGATCGCGGTGCAGCAGATCATCGACCGCGGGCTGCGCGGCTCGCAGGGCCCCGACCTGCCGCTGATCCGCAACGCCGTGCTCGTCGCGACCGCCGCGGTCATCCTCACGGCGGTGTCTGCGTCGTGGATGAACGTGCGGCTCTACCGCAGCACCGAGTCCGGGCTGGCCAGCCTGCGGGTGCGTGCGTTCCGGCACATCCATGACCTGTCGATGCTGCACCAGGCCTCGGAACGGCGCGGCTCCCTGGTCTCGCGGGTGACCAGCGACGTCGACCAGATCTCCACGTTCATGCAGTGGGGCGGTCTGCTGCTCGTCGTCAGCGCCGCCCAGCTGGTCGTCGCGACCGTCATCATGATCGTCTACTCCTGGCAGCTGACCCTGCTCGTCTACATCTGCTTCGTGCCGCTTTCCCTTGTCCTGTACCGGATGCAGCCACGCATCCGGTTCGCCTACGCCGGCGTACGTGAAAAGGTGGGCGAGATGCTCGGCGCGGTCGCCGAGTCGGTCGTCGGGGCCTCCGTGATCAAGGCGTACGGGTCCCAGGCCCGTACAGCCGAGCGGGTGGACGCAGCGATCGACCGGCAGGTTGCTGCGGCGATCAAGGCGCAGATGTTGACCGCGACGACCTTCTCGACCGGCGAGCTGGTGTCGGCCGTTGCCAA
>JAWWOM010000093.1:0-16743 GCA_033851655.1 Frankiales bacterium | reverse complement strand
CGGGGTCAGCGGCATCGTCCTGGTCTCATTGCTGGTCTGCCTCATCCCGACAACCATCGGGGCACTGCTGTCCGCCATCGGCATCGCCGGCATGGACCGGCTCGTCCAGCGCAACGTGCTCGCGATGTCCGGCCGCGCCGTCGAGGCGTCGGGCGACGTCGACGTGCTGCTGCTCGACAAGACCGGCACGATCACGCTCGGCAACCGCCAGGCCTCGCGGTTCGTGCCGATGCCGGGCGTGGCCGAGGACGAGCTCGCCGCCGCCGCGCAGCTCGCCTCGCTCGCCGACGAGACCCCCGAGGGTCGCTCGATCGTCGTGCTCGCCAAGCAGTACGGCATCCGCGAGCGCTCGCTGGCGCCCCACGAGGCGTCGTTCGTCGCGTTCACGGCCCAGACGCGGATGAGCGGCGTCGACTACGACGGAGCGATGCTGCGCAAGGGCGCGGCCGACGCGATCGTGTCGTTCGTCGAGCGCGCGGGCGGACGGCCCCCACAGGAGCTGCGACCGGAGGTCGACCGCATCGCCCGCGAGGGCGCGACGCCGCTCGTCGTCTCGCGCGACGCGCAGGTGCTCGGCGTGATCTGCCTGCAGGACACCGTCAAGGACGGCATGCGCGCGCGCTTCGATCAGCTGCGCGCGATGGGGATCCGGACCGTCATGGTGACCGGCGACAACCGGCTGACCGCCGCCAAGATCGCCGAGGAGGCGGGCGTCGACGACTTCCTCGCCGAGGCGACGCCGGAGCGAAAGCTCGAGCTGATCCGCGCCGAGCAGGCCAGCGGGCGCCTGGTCGCGATGACCGGCGACGGCACGAACGACGCGCCCGCGCTCGCGCAGGCCGATGTCGGCGTCGCGATGAACACCGGCACCTCCGCTGCCAAGGAGGCCGGCAACATGGTCGACCTCGACTCCGACCCGACCAAGCTCATCGAGATCGTGGCAATCGGCAAGCAGCTGCTCATCACCCGGGGCAGCCTGACGACGTTCTCCATCGCGAACGACGTGGCGAAGTACTTCGCGATCATCCCGGCGATGTTCGTCGGGGTCTTCCCGGGACTGCACCGGCTCAACGTGATGGCTCTGCACTCGCCGAAGTCGGCGATCCTGTCGGCGATCATCTTCAACGCCCTGGTCATCGTGGCGCTGATCCCGCTGGCCCTGCGAGGAGCCAACTACACCCCCAGCAGCGCCAGCCAGATGCTGCGCCGCAACCTCGTCATCTACGGTCTCGGCGGGTTGATCGTGCCGTTCATCGGCATCAAGCTCATCGACCTCGTCGTCCAGCTGCTTCCAGGGATCCGGTGATCAGCGTGACTGCCTCCTTCCGTACCCACCTCGCGGCCCTGCGCGCGCTGGTCGTGCTCACCGTCGTGCTGGGCCTCGGCTATCCGCTCGCGGCCACCGGCCTGGCCCAGGTCCTTCGGCCTGACCAGGCCAACGGGTCCATGGTCAGCAGCAAGGGCCAGGTCGTCGGGTCGAGCCTGATCGGCCAGAACCTGACCGACGCCACGGGCAACCCGCTGCTGCAGTACTTCCAGCCGAGGCCGTCGGCCGCCGGCAAGAACGGCTACGACCCGACCAGCAGCTCCGCGTCCAACCTCGGGCCGAACAACGCCGACCTGGTCAAGGCCATCAACGACCGGCGGGCTGCGGACGCGAAGATGGACGGCGTGGACCCCTCGACCGTCCCGCCGGACGCGGTGACCGCCTCCGGCTCCGGCCTCGACCCCGACATCAGCCCGGCCTACGCCTACGAGCAGGTCAACCGGGTCGCTGCCGCGCGCCATCTCCCGGTCGCCACGGTGCACGACCTGGTCGCCAAGTACGTCCAGGGCAGAACGCTCGGCATTCTCGGCGAGCCACGGGTGGACGTACTCGAGCTCGACGTCGCCCTCGACCAGCTGACCGGCTGAGCTGTGGCCCGCGGAAAGCTGCGCGTCTACCTCGGGGCCGCCCCCGGGGTGGGTAAGACGTTCCGGATGCTCGGTGAGGGTCAACGCCGGGCCGCCCGGGGCGGCGATGTGGTCGTCGGGTTGCTCGAGACGCACGGCCGCACCCAGACCGCGGTCGCCGCCGAGGGGTTGGAGGTGGTGCCGCGCAGGTCGGTGACCTACCGCGGCGCCACGTTCGGGGAGATGGACGTCGACGCGATTCTCGCCCGCCACCCGGAGCTGGTGCTGGTCGACGAGCTTGCGCACACCAACATCCCCGGCACGGCGAACGAGAAGCGCTGGCAGGACGTCGTCGCCCTGCTCAACGCCGGCATCAACGTCATCACGACCGTCAACATCCAGCATCTCGAGTCGCTGAACGACGTCGTCGAGAAGATCACCGGTGTGCCTCAGCGCGAGACGGTGCCGGACGCCATCGTGCGGGCGGCCGACCAGATCGAGCTCGTCGACATGACGGCGGAGGCGCTGCGCCGCCGGCTCGCGCACGGCAACGTCTACGCGCCGGAGAAGGTGGACGCGGCCCTGGCGCAGTACTTCCGCGTGGGCAATCTGACGGCGCTGCGCGAGCTGGCGCTGCTCTGGCTCGCCGACAGCGTCGAGGAGGGGCTGCAGCGCTACCGCGAAGCGCATCACATCGACCGTACGTGGGAGACCCGCGAGCGGGTGGTCGTGGCGCTCACCGGCGGTCCTGAGGGTGAGCTGCTGATCCGCCGCGCCGCGCGGGTTGCGGCACGCGGCAGCGCGGACCTGCTCGCAGTGCATGTCGCACGTACGGACGGGTTGTCCAGCGGCACGCCCGCCAACCTGCCCGAGCTGCAGGCACTGGTCGAGTCCCTCGGCGGCCGGTACCACGTGCTCGCCGGTGACAACCCGGCCGAGGCGGTGCTGCAGTTCGCCAGGGCGGAGGACGCCACGCAGCTGGTCGTCGGCGCCAGCCGTCGGCGGTGGATCAGCAGGGTGCTGGGCGGCCTGGGCACCGCAGCGTCGATCATCCGGGAGTCCGGCTCGATCGACGTCCACATCGTCACGCACGACTACGTCGACCGCGGCCGACTGCCGCAGCTCGCCCGCGGCCTCTCGCGGCGCCGGCAGCTGCTGGCCTGCCTCCTCGGGGGCTTGGGGCTCCTTGCCGTCACGGCGCTGCTCGCCCAGCTGCGTGGCGAGCTCACGCTCGCCTCGATCGAGCTGGTCTACCTGGTGGTGGTCATCGCCGTCGCGCTCGTCGGTGGTCTGGTCCCCGCCGTGGCAGCGGCCGTTCTGGCCAGTGGTGCCGTCAACTACTGGTTCACGCCGCCGCTCTACAGCTTCACCATCTCCGACCGGAACAACGCCCTCGCGCTGGCGGCGTTCGTGCTCGTCGCCGCTGCGGTCAGCGTCGTGGTCGACCTGGCGGCCAAGCGGGCCGGGCAGGCCGCCCGCAGCTCGGCGGAGGCGGAGGTGCTCAGCGCACTGGCCGGCACCGTGCTGGCAGCCGCCGAGCCACTGCCGGCACTGCTCGAGCAGCTCCGCGAGGTGTTCGGCGCCGACGCGGCCGCGTTGCAGGAGCGGCAACCCGACGGCGGCTGGACGACGACCACCCGGGCCGGTGCCGAGCCGGGGCAGGCAGCGCAGCGCACGCTCGAGGCGGTCTCCGAGGACAGCCGGCTGGTGGTCTACGGCCGGCCGCTGTCCGGGTCGGACATCCGGCTGTTGCGGGCGTTCGCCGGCCACGTCGGCGCCGTGCGCCGCACCGAGCGACTCCAGCAGGAAGCGGCCGCCGCCCGTACGGCAGAGGCAGGTGACAAGGTGCGGACAGCGTTGCTCTCGGCGGTCGGGCACGACCTGCGGACGCCACTGGCGACCATCAAGGCCAGTGCGTCGGCCCTGCTGGACGACGGCGTCACCCTTGCTGCAGAGGACCGGCAGGAGCTGTTGACGGGCATCGAGAGCGCAGCCGACCGGCTGACCCGGCTCGTGGCCAACCTGCTGGACATGAGCCGGCTGGTGACCGGCGAGGTGACCCCCGTGCGCGCCGTCACCTCGATCCACGAGGTGGTCGGCAAGGTCGTGCGGTCGTTGGCGGACCACCCGGACGCCGCCAGGCTGCAGGTCGAGCTGGACGAGGAGCTGCCGGCCGTCCTCGTCGATGCCGGCCTCACCGAACGGGTGCTGCGGCTGGTCACCGAGAATGCGCTGGCCTACGGCGGCCCCCAGCCGGTGCTGGTCCAGGCGAGCTGCCTGGGTGACCGGATGGAGGTGCGGGTTGCCGATCGTGGCCCGGGGCTCGACCGCGACGGCAAGGAGCGCAGCTTTCAGCCGTTCCAGCGTATGGACGACGTCCCGTCGGGCACGGGGATCGGCCTCGGACTGGCGGTTGCCCGCGGGCTCGCCGAGGCGCAGGGCGGAGCGCTCGAGCCGGAGGACACCCCGGGCGGCGGCCTGACGATGGTCCTCACCCTCCCGCTGGCGACGGGGCAGGGAGCGGCCGGCTCCGCCGACCTGGTCAGCCCCGCCAGGCCTGAGCGAGGCTGACGGCGAGGTCGCCGACCTCGGCCCGGGTCATGGCGGGCGTGGCCGCGCCGTTGGCGGTGGACGACGTCTGGACGAACACCGAGCTGCCGTCGGCCGCCTCGACGATGGCTTCCGGGCTGGCCTGCGGTGCGGTCCCGTCCGGCCACTGGACCCGCATCGTCCACAGGACGGCCCCGTCGGGCAGCGACGTCCCGGCGCAGTCGACGAACCACGCATAGCTGACGACGGCGCCGTCCTTCTGCGTGGTCTGCGGGTGGTGGGGCACGTCGCACGGCGAGGTCTGGCTGCCGGTGGCGAGGCCGGTGGTCATCAGCTCGGGGTTGCCGCCCGGCGCGCTCACGTTCTCGAGCAGGGTGACGTCCGCACCGTTCAGCCGATAGCTGACCTCGTGGATGGTGCGCTTCGTCTCGTTGGTGATGGCGCTCGGGCTGCTCAGCGTGACCTTGCCCGAGGGTCCGGCGCGCTTCAGCATCGCCGCCACGACCCGGGCGTCGGCGGTCATGATCTGTTCCGCCGAGGTGAAGGCGAACCCGGGCGGCGCGGCGGGCGTGGCGGTGGTCGGGGTTGCGTGATTGCCGGCGGCGTTCGCGATGGCGGCCAGCGCGAGACCGCCGGCAGCGAGGGCGGACACGGCGCCGGTGGCCTGGGCTCGTCGCCGGGCCTTGGCGGCGCGCTCGCCGCGGGCGACCAGGTCTGCGGTGTCGAGGCGCAAGGCCGGCTTGTCCGCGACCAGACGCTCGAAGATCGCGTGGGTGCTAGGCATCGGTGGACTCCTCGGTGGGGTCGTCGGTGAGCTGGCTGAGGGCTGCCGGCAGGCGGTCGCGCAGGGTGGTCAGGCCGCGGAACGCCCGGCTCTTGACCGTCCCGGCGGAGATGCCGAGCAGGTGCGCCGTCTCGGCGATGCTGAGGTCCTCCCAGTAGCGCAGGACCAGCACCGCGCGCTGGTCGCGGGGGACGCCGGACAGCGCCGCGAGCAGCACGTCCCTGTTCTCGTTGTTCGGGTCGTCATGGCCGATCGCATCGGGTACGGCCTCGGTGGGCTGCTCCCGCCGCCAGCCCCTGCGGCGTTCGTCGATGACACAGCGCACGACGATCTGGCGGGCGTACGCCTCCATCCCCTCGCGCTGCTCGACCCGGTGCCACGCGACGTACAGCTTGATCAAGGCGGTCTGGACCACGTCCTGGGCCTGGTGCCAGTCGCCGCAGAGGAGGTAGGCGGTGCGCCACAGCGCGTCCGACCTCGCGGCGACGAACGCCTCGAACTGCGCACGCTCGGTTGCTCTCATCCGCTCCCCGTCCGCTCGGCTGTCCGACCCTTACACGGAGCGGGCACCGTCCGGGGTTCCCTGCGTCGAACCGCCGGGCGCAGGCCTCAGCGCAGGAAGTCGCCGAGCGACGGGACGAAGGCGGCGTCGGCCGCCGCGTACGCGCTGTCGGCGCCGGCCTTGGCCGTACGGCGGCGCAGCTCGTCGGCGACGGCCAGCTCCTCCAGGGCGAACGCCGCCACTTCGGGGGAGGGGGCGAGGGCCAGGGGCGGCGCGGTGCCCCTGCGGATCCGGCCCAGCCGGACGGCGGTTTCGGCGATCGCCTCGGAGACGGCGGACATGCGCAGCCGTAGGGTCGGCACCAGCGCAGCCAGCCGGGACCACTCCTCGCCGGCGCAGAACACCGCGGCGCGGCGCAGGAGCAGCGGGTTGTCCTCGGCGCCGTCGAAGCCGTCGCCGAGGCCGACCAGCCGCTCGGCGAGCAGGTCGAGCTCGACGGCAGCCGCCGGGCCGCTGGCCTCCGGGCGGTGCCGGGCGACGGTGTCCCTGACCAGCTCCTGGGCGCAGGCCAGGACGGCCCTGGCCTCGGTCAGCCGGGCGTCCTGCAGCTCCAGCGGGTACGAGGCGCCGGGGTCCGCAGGCCCGGGCTGCGGGTCGAGCCAGGTGGTGAGCGGCACCAGGACCGGTGCCCAGCGGTCGTTGCTCATGCCCCGCCGACCTGGGCCAGGACGGCGGCGACGGCGTCGGTGGTCGTACGGGCGAGGCGCCGTACGGCGGAGGCGTGGTCGTCGACCTCCGCGGTGAGCGCGGCGAGGGCGAGCCGGTGGTCCTGCAGCAGTGCCCGCCACGGCGGGTCGGCGGTCTCGACGAGTACGGCGAGGGTCAGCGTCTCCTCGAGCAGGCCCCGTGCCTCGGCCATCTCGGAGATCAGGATCGCCCGGCTGAGCTCCGCTGCCCGTACGGCCGAGGTCGCGTCCTCGACCTCCTCGGCTGCCCAGGCCAGGAAGCGGCCGTCACCTGAGACCAGGAGCGCGCGCAGCTCGACCAGCCGGTAGACCAGCACGTCGAGCAGCGCCCGCTCGCACCCCAGCACCTCGACCAGCAGCTCCAGCTCCGTCATGCCCCTGCTATCGGCAGTTTGACGCGGAGATGAGTCCGAACTTGGCGCTCAGGTGGACCGGCATTCGGCCGATGGACTCAGAGCACGACCAGTCCTGCCCCGTCGCGGTGACGGTCAGGAGACCGAGGAGGCACAGTGAACGAGATGGACGAGATCGTCCATGAGTTCCTCGTCGAGAGTCACGAGAACCTGGACCAGCTCGACCAGGACCTGGTGGCGCTCGAGCAGGAACCGGACTCCCGCCCGCTCCTCGGCAGCGTGTTCCGCACGATTCACACCATCAAGGGCACCAGCGGGTTCCTGGCCTTCGGCCAGCTGGAGAAGCTGACCCACGTCGGCGAGGGGCTGCTCAGCCACCTCCGCGACGGTCGCATGGTCCTCACCCCCGAGATCACCAGTGTGCTGCTGGAGCTGGTCGACGCGGTACGTACGATCCTGCGCAACGTCGAGGCTGACGGCACCGAGGGTGACGTCAACATCGGCAAGCTGCTGGCCCGGCTCACGGCCCTGCAGAACGGTGAGTCGCTGCCGCCCGAGGGCCCGCCAAGCGTCGACGTCAACCCCGACGGGAGCCCGCTGTTCGGCCAGTCCCTCGTGGACAAGGGCGTCGTCAGCGAGGAGGACGTCACCCTCGCCGTGATGGAGCAGTCCGTCGGCGACCAGCGACTGATCGGCGAGATCCTGGTCGAGCACGGTGCGGTCACCCCCGAAGACCTCTCGCAGGTGCTCGGCATGGGCGCCGACGGCCGGCGCTCGGTCGCGGACAGCAGTGTCCGCGTCGATGTCGAGGTGCTGGACAACCTGATGCGCCTGGTCGGCGAGATGGTGCTGACCCGCAACCAGATCGCCGCCAAGGTGCTGGCCAACAGCGACGTGTCGGTCACCCGCAACTGGCAGCGGCTGAACGTGATCTCCTCCGACCTGCAGCTGGGCGTGATGAAGGCCCGCATGCAGCCGATCGAGAGCGTCTGGAGCAAGCTCCCGCGGATCGTCCGCGACCTGAGCGTCTTCGTCGGCAAGCACGTGCGGCTCGAGATGTTCGGGGCCGACACCGAGCTCGACCGCAGCGTCATCGAGGCGATCAAGGACCCGCTCACGCACCTCGTCCGCAATGCGCTGGACCATGGCATCGAGTCGCCTGAGGTACGGGTCGCGCTCGGCAAGCCGGCTGAGGGCCGGCTGACGCTCCGCGCCTACCACGACGGCGGCCAGGTCAACCTCGAGATCAGTGACGACGGCGCCGGCATCGACTCGACCAAGATCGGCGCCAAGGCGGTCGAGCGCGGCCTGATCACGGTGGACCAGCTCGCGGCGATGTCCGAGCGGGACATCATCAACCTGATCTTCCTGGCCGGCTTCTCGACAGCCGAGGCGGTGACCAACATCTCCGGCCGTGGGGTCGGGATGGACGTGGTCAAGTCCAACATGGAGCGCATCGCCGGCTCGGTCGAGATCATGTCCGAGCCCGGCTCCGGGACGACCTTCCGGATCAAGATCCCGCTGACCCTCGCGATCGTGTCCGCGATCGTGGTGGCCTGCGCCGACTCCCGGCTGGCGATCCCGCAGGCGAGCCTGCTCGAGATCGTCCGGCTCGAGGGCGACGAGCGGGTCAACCGGATCGAGCGGATCTCCGGCGCGCCGGTCTTCCGGCTCCGCGACAACCTGCTCCCGCTGGTCTCGGTGCGCGAGGCCCTCGGCTACCCGCCGGCCGAGCTCGACGACCGCAGCTGGTTCATCGCCGTGCTCGGCAACAAGGACCGGCAGTACGGCCTGCTCGTCGACCAGGTCGTGGACACCGAGGAGATCGTCGTACGGCCGTTGTCGGCGCACCTCAAGGCGATCCAGGAGTTCTCCGGCGTCACCATGCTCGCCGACGGCCGGCTCGCGATGATCATCGACGTCTGGGGCCTGGCCGCCGCGAGCAACGTGTCGCTGACCAGTGGCGGCCGCAACGCGATGCGCGGCGACGACCAGGAGGAAGAGGCGGCCGGCCGCTCGCTGCTGGTCGTCCGCCTCGGCGAGGGCCGCCGGCTGGCGATCCCCATGGACCAGGTCACGCGTCTCGAGGAGATCCCGCTGGCCAAGCTCGAGAAGGTGGGGGAGCGGGAGGCGCTGCAGTACCGCGACGGCATCCTGCCCATCGCCCGCCTCGATGCGGTCCTCACCGGCGTCCCGCACGCCCGCGAGCTCAACGAGACCCTGCAGGTCGTCGTCTACACCGAGGGCGGACGCAGCGTCGGCCTCGTCGTCGAGGAGATCCTCGACATCGCCGTCCAGGGTGACGGCGGGGTCATGATCGAGACCGACATCGACGGCCCTGGCGTCACCGGAACCACGGTGGTGCAGGAGCGGGTCATGGAGATGCTCGACGTCCGGCAGGCGATCCTCGCCGCGGACCCGCACTTCTACGCCACGGCGGGGAGCACCTCATGAGCCGGCACAAGATCTCGACCTTCCGGGTGGACGGCGAGCTGTTCGGGGTCGACGCCCTGCTGGTGCAGGAGGTCAGCCGCCACCTTGCGCTGACCCCCGTACCGCTGGCCCCGCACGCAGTGGGTGGGGTTATGAACCTGCGCGGCGAGGTCGTCACGGCACTCGACCTACGGCGTCTGCTCGGTCGACCCGACCGGGCCGCCGGCGACAAGCCGATGAACGTGGTGCTGCGCAACGAGGGGGGCTCGGTCAGCCTGCTCGTCGACGACATCGAGTCGGTGGAGGACGTCGAGGACGAGGCTTTCGAGCCGATCCCCGACACGGTTACCGGAGCCGCCCGGGAGTTCCTCAGTGGCGCCTACAAGATGCCCGACGGGCTGCTGCTCACCCTCGACGTCCAGCGGGTGCTGGACCCACGGCCCGCCTGACCGGCTTTCGCACACTGGCTCTCACGTTTTGCCGCAGCACGCCGACAACAACAAGTAGCAACGACGCCAGGCCGGACTCCGGCCAGGAACAGACAGGGACGGACATGCGCGCACTGGTACTCGACGACTCTCGGGCGATGCGGATGATTCTCGGCCGCATCCTGCGGGAGGTGGGCTTCGAGGTGACGGAGGCCGCTGACGGGCGCGAGGGCTTGGACATGCTCACGCACATGGCCCTGCCGGACCTCGCCCTGATCGACTGGAACATGCCGGTCATGGACGGGCTGACCTTCGTCAAGGAGGTTCGCGCGGTCGAGGCGTACGCCACCATGACGCTGATGATGGTGACCACGGAGAGCGAGCAGAGCCAGATCGTCCGCGCACTTGCGGCCGGCGCTCACGAGTACGTCATCAAACCCTTCACCAGTGAGGCGATCGTCGACAAGCTCAGCCTTCTCGGCCTTGCGAGTGTGTGATCATGCCGCCCTCGCCCACCATCAAGGTGCTCGTCGTGGACGACTCGGTCGTCGTACGGCGGCTGGTCACCACAGCTCTGTCCTCTGACCCTGAGATCGAGGTCGTCGGCACCGCATCGTCGGGCCGGCTCGCCCTGGACAAGATCGGCCAGCTGAACCCCGACCTGGTCACCCTCGACATCGAGATGCCCGACATGGACGGGCTCGAGACGCTCAAGGAGCTGCGTCGGCGGCACCCCAAGCTGCCGGTCGTCATGTTCAGCTCGCTGACCGAGCGTGGTGCCGCGATCACCCTCGACGCGCTGACCTTCGGCGCCAACGACTACGTCTGCAAGCCGGCCAAGGTCTCGTCCCCGGACGAGGCGATGGCCAACGTGCGCGACCAGCTGATCCCCAAGATCAAGGCCCTGACCATCGGGCGTTCCGGACCGGCGGCCGTTGCCCGCCCAGTCGCCGCATCACCCGTCCTCGTCCGGCGGCGGGTGGCGATGCCCTCGACGAGCATCGAGCCGATCGGCCCGGTCGAGGTCATCGCGATCGGCGCCTCCACCGGTGGCCCGGACGCGCTGGCCTCGATCCTGTCGAAGCTGCCGGCCGACTTCCCGGTGCCGATCGTCATCGTCCAGCACATGCCGCCGTTGTTCACGCGGCTGTTCGCGCAGCGTCTCAACTCCGGTTGCCAGATCACCGTACGGGAGGCCAGGGACGGCGACCTCGTCGAGCCGGGCACCGTCCTGATCGCACCGGGCGACTTCCACCTCTCGCTCAGACGGGACGGCCTTGCCGTCCGCGCCGTCACCCATCAGGAGGGCCCGGAGAACTGGGTCCGTCCGGCCGTCGACGTGCTCTTCCGTTCCGTCGCCGAGGTGTACGGGGAGCGGGCGCTCGGCGTCGTGCTCACCGGCATGGGCCAGGACGGCATCCGTGGCGTCGAGAGGCTGGTCGGGGCCGGGGCACAGATCGTCGTGCAGGACGAGGCCACCTCCGTGGTCTGGGGGATGCCGGGAGTCGTCGCCGATGCCGGCCTCGCGCACCGGATCCTGCCGCTGGTCGACGTCGCGCCGCATGTCATGGCCGTCGCCGGTCGCACCCGCACCCTCGCTTCGTCGCGTGCAGGTGTTGCCCGATGAGCGTGGGTGCCAGCGATTTCGACTACATCGCCCAACTGGTCTGGCGTCGGTCCGCCATCGTTCTCGAGCCAGGCAAGGAGTATCTGGTCGAGTCACGGCTGACGCCGATCGTGCGCAGGACCGGTGGCGAGCAGATCTCCGACCTGGTCGCGAGACTGCAGTCCCAGCCGGAGAACCAGCTGCACACCGAGGTCGTCGACGCCATGACGACCAACGAGACCTCGTGGTTCCGTGACCGGCTGCCGTTCGACGCCTTGGCCTCGCACATCCTGCCGGAGCTGTTGAGCAAGCGGGCCAGGGAGCGCCGGATCACCATCTGGTCGGCCGGCTGCTCGAGCGGCCAGGAGCCGTACAGCATGGCCATGATGCTCGGCAACGCGATGTCCATGCACCCGGGTTGGACGACGCAGATCATCGCGACCGACCTGTCGGAGGAGATGCTGGCCAAGGCCAAGCGGGCCCGGTACGGACAGCTCGAGGTCAACCGTGGTCTGCCCGCCCAGATGCTGGTCAGCAACTTCGAGCGCATCGGCATGGAGTGGGAGGTCAAGGAGCCCCTCCGCCAGATGGTGGAGTTCCGGCCGCTCAACCTTGCCCGGCACTTCGACATGCAACCGGTGGACGTGGTCTTCCTGCGCAACGTCCTGATCTACTTCGACACCGAGACCAAGAAGCAGGTCCTCAAGCGGGTGCGATCGGTGCTCAGGCCGGACGGCTACCTGTTCCTCGGCGGCGCCGAGACGACACTCAACGTCGACGAGGCATTCGAGCCCGTCCAGTTCGACCGTGCCACGTGCTACCGGCTGCGTGGCGGAGAGGTAAACCGATGAGCATCAGCATGAGTGGGATGAGCCAGGGAGTCGAGGTGGTGAGCCCCGATGACGTGTGCATCATCGCCCAGGATGTCTGGGCATCGTTCCTCGCCGTCCACATCGTCCGGATCCCGGTCGACGATGCCCTCGCCGGCCGCCCGTCGATCGTCGGCGCGGTTCGGGTGACCGACGCGTGGTTCGGGGCCGTCGTCCTGGAGATGACGCCGGGCCTGGCCCGTTCGGTCGCGGCGACGATGTTCGGCTCGACGCCGGACGTGGTCACCGATGCCGAGGTGGTCGATGCTCTCGGCGAGCTGACCAACATGATCGGTGGCAACGTCAAGAGCCTGTTGCCGGCGCCGAGCCAGCTCTCGTTGCCGATGGTGAGCGAGAGCGTGTGGCCGACGACGGTCCCCGGCTCCGTGTCGGTGTGCCGCATCGCGTTCACCGTCGACGCCGACGTCGCGCAGATCAGCGTCTGGCAGTCCTGACCCGTACGGGCTCAGCTCCTGCCCGGCTGTTCGGCCTGGTGCTCAAGGCGACCAGTGCCCGGCGTAGACCCAGCCTGACCAGGTGAGACCCACGGTGCTGATGAGGCAGTACGCGGCGAAGGCGTAGGACCGCAGTGCCTGGGCGACGACCAGCATGAGGGGGAACGCGGTGAGCAGGAACCGCGGCCGCATGCCGAGCCGTGCGGCGAGCAGCAGCGGCAGGATCATCGCTGCCGTGTAGCCCAGGAGCAGACCGGGCAGCTTGACTCTCCTGACGAGGGCGAGCACTGCGACCAACAGCAGACAGCCGACGCCGACGAGCTGCAGCACGAGCAGACCTGACCGCATCGGGTGCCCGCCGGTGAGGACCCGCACGGTCTCGGCGCCGAAGTCGGTGCGCTGCCGCCAGCCGTAGTGCTCGACAGCGAACCACTCGTCCCAGCGCCCGGTGGCCTGCCACAGGTAGGCCTGGTAGCCAAGGAAACCCAAGGGCGCGAGCAGCGGGGCCACGAGGCTGAGCCAGTTGCGCCGGGTCCAGACCGCGTGGACGGCGACGACGGCGAGCAGGGCGCTGAGATAGAGGCCGTTGGCCCTGACCCCACCCGCTGCCAGCGCGGCGAGACCGGCCCACCACCACTGTCGCCTGCTGACGGCGAGAACGCAGGCCGAGGCCATCAGCAGGAAGAGCCCTTCGGCATAGGTGAGGACGAACACCGCCGAGCCGGGGAACAGGGCCACCGCCTGTGCCGTGCGCACCGCGACGGGTTCGTCGTACCAGTGCCGTACGACGGCGGCGATCACCAGTACGGCCGCCAGCCCGCACCCGGCGTTGACCGCCCAGGCTGCCCCTCTCATGGTCAACCCGGCCCAGCCGAGAAGGTCGCCGAGAGCCCGTACCAGCAAGGGGTATCCGGGAAAGAACGCCGTGTTGTTCTGTCGTTCGGGGCCGTGCTGGGTCACATAGGTGAAGTCGTAGCCGTGCGCCGCGATGCCGACGTAGAAGCCGCTGTCCCAGGGCCGGAAGGCCTTGGAGAGCGGGCTGATGTGGGACCTGTTCGCCTGCGCGACGACCCCTGCCGAGGTGGCGAGAAGGCCGAGGACGTAAGTCGCGCTGATGCGGGCGGTGCTGCCGGTGAGCCGCGACGGCCGCTTCGCCGGGGCGTGGTCCGGTGCAGAGGCGACAGGGGCTTCGGCGGTCATCCCACGCGACTATTCCATGCGATTGATCAGGGCGAACGCCGACTGGTAGAGGTAGGCCCACAGCTGCTGCTCCTGCTGCTGGGGCAGGCCGAGCGTGTCGACGGCGTCGCGCATGTGTCGCAGCCAGGCATCGCGCTCGTTGGGGCCGATGGCGAACGGCGCGTGCCGCATCCGCAGCCGGGGGTGGCCGCGCTGGTCGCTGTAGTCGCGCGGACCGCCCCAGTACTGCACGAGGAACATCCGCAGGTGCTCCTCGGCCGGCCCGAGGTCCTCGTCGGGGTAGAGCGGGCGCAGCAACGGGTCCTCGGCGACGCCCCGATAGAAGGCGGCGACGAGGCGGGTGAAGGTCTCCTCACCGCCGACGGCGTCGTAGAAGCTGGGCTGCACGGGCTCGGTCACGCAACCATTGTCCCACCGGCGGTTGCCACCCAGGTCATGGTCCGGCCTCGGTGGTGCCCAGCGCCCGGGCGAGCACGGCGATCCGGTCGCGCGTGCCGGTCTTGGTGAACACCGCCTTGAAGTGGTCCTGGACGGTGTTCTCGGTGACGTCCATGGCGGCGGCGATCGAGCGGGTGTTGCCGCCGCTGGCCAGCAGCCCGACCAGCTCGCGCTCCCGCACGGACAGCCCGGCGGCTCGGGTCCAGACCTCGAGCCGGTCCCGCGCGGAGGCCTCGTGCAGGGTCACCACGATCCGGCCGGGCTGCTGGTCCTCGCCGGTGATCCGGGCTGCCAGCAAGGTCAGCCAGAGGCCGTCCCGCAGGTGTGTCCTGCTGTACGGAGGGTGGTCGTCGATGTCCTGTTCCGTGGCGAGCAGCTGCGCCGCGACGTTGTAGACGCTGGCCGGCACTGCTGGGTTGCCGCCGCTGGGTGGCAGCAGCTGGTCGAGCCACACCTGCGACGCCGCCGTGCGGCTGAGGATCCGCAGGTCGTCATCGAGGGTCAGCACGACCGGACCGAGATCCTGCCGCTGGGTGGCCGAGTCGGGCCGGAACGTCGCGGCCTGGGCCTCCCTCGTCGCCCGGGTGAGGATCGGCGCCAGGTCCGCCAACAGCTCGGCATCCTCCTTGTCGAACGGCTCGGCCGGATGGATGCGCCACAGCTCGAGAAAGCCCCACATGCCGAACTGGTCGCGAAAGACCGTGGAGAGCACGTCGCGGACCCCGTACCTGGCCATGACGTCACGCCATGCTCGACTCCGGCTGAGCTGCCCGTGCGTGGCGCCGCGGAGGGTGGCGGTCGCCGTGGTCTGCGTCGTCCAGCGGCCTACCGGCGTGAGGTACTTGGCCTTGATCAGCGTGGGCAGCTCGGGCAGGCAGGGCACGAAGGCGTGCGGTGCTGCCCCCACCGTCGTCACCGGATCGGTCAGCAACCAGATGTGCGCGTCGTACGGGACCACCTCGCGGAGAAGGTCCAGCACCTGCTGGCGCAGGGTTGTGACCTCGCGTGCTTCGACGGCCGCGATGCGTTCGTGGACTCGTCGGCGTGCCCACGCGGTTGCCACGCGGTCACCGTACCCCCGATCCAGATATCTGGGATACACCGGGCACCGTGTTCTGCCTACCGTTGGCTGCGACCGTTGCACCGGCTCTCGTGAGAGGCAGATCCCTTGACCACCTTGAGGATTGAGCATGCGATCAGCTCGTACGACGTGTGGCGGGCGGCGTTCGACCGGTTTGCCGAGGCGCGCAGCCGGGCCGGCGTGACCAGCTGTGCCATCCGCCGTCCCGTCGATGACCCGCTCTACCTGCTGCTCGACCTGGAGTTCCCCAGTGTGGCTGCTGCGGAAGGGTTTGCGGCGTTCCTGCACGCGCAGGTCTGGAACTCCGCCGAGAGCTCGCCGGGGCTCGCGGGCGCACCCCGGACCGCGATCCTCGACGTGGTCGGCTAGCAACGTGCAGTACGCGTTCTCAGCAGGGCGCGGGTCGGCTCGCATTCTTGTCACTATTGGCAATAGCGGGATCGCCGTTCGTCTGCTGGCTGTCCAGTCGCTTTCGTGGCCGGTTTCCTCACCAGCGAAAAGCCTTGCTGCGCAGGCATTCCGCTCGATCAAGGACTTGCCCCTGCTGCTCACAGCAGGTAGAATTCGAGCATGCATTCGGGCGACGGTGGTGACGGGTTCGGCAATTACACTGCGCTGATTGATGACACGTTGCTGATCTGCGGTGATGACCTGCTCGACCACGAATTGTGGGATTTCCGTTGCGAGCCGTTGACGGTGCAGGAGACGTTGCTCGAGGTGGCCCTGGCCGGCACCGGTCCGGAGGCGATCCGGTTGCTGGAGACGCTGCAGGGCCGGCCGATGCCGCAGGACGACGCGTTGGGGGTCGCGGCGGCGTGGGAGCGGCAGTCCCGTTGGCTGTCCGCCCGGGCGCAGGCCGCGAACGTGGCGTTCGTCGGGGCCAGGGTGGAAACCTCCCGGGACGGGGCGCGGGCGCAGGACTCCCGCACCCTGGAGCTGGCCCTGGCCCTCGACTGCAACGACACCTTCCTGAAGACCACGCTGTCCACCGCCCGGGCGCTGGCCAGCACCCTGACCGCCACCCGGGACAGGCTGGAGTCCGGGCAGCTGTCGGCGTACCGGGCCCGGCTGATCGTCGAGAAGCTGACCGGGCTGGACCCGGCGGTGGCCCGGGTGATCGAGGCCCGGGTGCTGCCGACGGCCGGGCAGCTCCGGCTGTCCAGCCTGCTGGCCAAGCTGCGCCGCCTGGTCCTGGCCGCCCACGGCCCGGACGCGGTCGCCGCGCACCTGCACGGGGTGGCGAACCGGCGGGTCCGGATCGACACCGAACCGGGCGAACCGGGTCTGCTCGGGCTGCACGCCTACCTGCCGGCGCAGACCACCGTCGCGGTGCGCAACACGCTGGAGGCGAAGGCGAAGGAGTTCGCCCGCGCCGACCGGGCCGCCCAGACCCGCGCCACCGCCG
>JAWWOM010000051.1:0-3281 GCA_033851655.1 Frankiales bacterium | reverse complement strand
CAGCTGGAGCAGCGGCCGGATCAGCGTCCACAGGAAGCCCAGCACGCTGTCCTTGTATTTGACCTTGAGCTCTTTGCGGGTCAGCTGGCCGAGCAGCTGGCGGTACTGCCAGATCTCCACCAGCGTGGGGATGAACCCGCGGAAGAAGCTGGTCTGGGCGTGGACACGCTGCATCGGCAGCTGCTCGACCCACGCCTCGCCATGGCCATGGCTGTTCGGCTCGTCGGCCGCGGGGCGGATCGGGGTCTGCGTGGACAAGGAGGTCCCTCAGCTCGACGGCAAGGACGGCGGCCCGGGAACGACCGCAGGGGCAGCGCTCACCGAAGCTCACACCCGCCACCGATATAGTACGGCCCCACGGTCCATGCTCTGGTAACCGAGGCAAGGCCCGGAGAGAGAGGTCGACACGTGGACGTCATCGTCTGTGGCGCGCAGGTGCCGTTCGTCAGGGGCGGCGCCGAGCTGCTCCAGGAGAACCTGGTCACAGCACTGCGGGCGGAGGGCCACCGTGCCGAGCTGGTCAGGCTCCCGGTCGGCTGGGAAAAGGGCCGCATCTTCGACGCTCCGCTCGCCTGGCGCATGGTGCCGCTGGACTGCGACCTGGTCATCACGACCAACTTCCCGTCCTACTACGCCCGGCACCCGCGCAAGGTCAGCTGGCTCACCCACCAGCACCGCGGCGCCTACGACGCCGCGGACGCCGCCTGGTCCGACTTCGGCCACGACGACAGCTCGCTGGAGACGCAGCGGCTGCTCACCGAGTGGGACAACCGGGCGCTCGAGGAGCACTCGAGCATCTACACCATCTCCCAGGTCGTGACCGACCGGCTGGCCCGGTTCAACGGGCTCGCCAGCACGCCGCTCTACCACCCCGCGCCGATGCACGACCAGCTGCACGAGGGCCCGTACGGGGACTACGTCTTCAGCCCCACCCGGCTCGAGAACAACAAGCGCCCCCAGCTCACCGTCGAGGCGCTGGCACACTGCGATCCCACCGTACGGGGCGTCGTGGCCGGCCGCGGCTCGATGCAGGACGAGCTGGCCGGCATCGTCGAGCGCGCCGGCCTCGGTGACCGGGTCGAGCTGGCCGGTTTCGTCAGCGACGAGCGCCTGGTCGAGCTCTACGCCAACTGCCTGGCGGTCGTCTACCCACCCCAGGACGAGGACTACGGCTACGTGACGCTGCAGGCGTTCAAAGCCGGCAAGCCGGTCATCACGGCCAAGGACTCCGGTGGAGTGCTCGAGTGGGTCGAGGACGGGGTCAACGGCTTCGTCACCGACGGCTCGCCCGAGGCGATCGGCGACGCCGTCAGCAAGCTCGCGTGTGACCGCGCGCTGGCCGCACGGATGGGCGCAGCAGGCCGGGACCGTGTCGCCGGCCTGTCGTGGCGTCCGGTGGTCGACACGCTGCTCGCCGGATGAGCGGCCCCCTCGGCACCGAACCGCTGCTGCCGCTGCTCGGGCTGGCGCTCACCCGCCGGCCGCCGGAGGGTGCGCTGCCGCTCCTGGTCGCCCTGCACGAGTGGTGCCTGCCTGCGACGCTGGACCCCGCCGCCGGCAAGCCCACGGCGATCCTGGCCACGCCCGAGGGGCTGCATCTCGCGCCGGCCGGCGTGCCGGTCGCGTTGTGGGCCCAGGCCGAGGACGTCGGTTCCGAGCCGTTCCGGCTGGCGACGGTCGTCGTCTCCGACGACCCGACGGTCGTGGCGGCAGCCGGCGCTCGCGGGCTCCGCGCGCCTACCGGGCGCCCGATCGGGCACCGCCGGGCGATGTCGCCGTTCGTGCGCGAGCGGCTGCGGCTCGAGCGGGGCCTGCCCGCGGACGCCCTGCTCGAGCAGCACGGAGCAGGCTGGCGGTTCGGCAGGCCATCGGCCCTGCTCCCCGTGGAGCCGGACCTGGTCGAGACCGCGATGGGGGCCGCAGCCGCCGTCATCGTCACCGAACCGGACTGGCTGCTCCGGTCCCTGGCGTGGGGAGCTCCTACGGTCACCGACCGCGCCACCGCGGCGGCCGTCGGTGCGGTGTCCCCGGACGAGGTGCTGATCGCCGAGACCGGCAGCGCCCGGCTGGCGGCGGCGACCGCGCTCACCCGCGACCTGGTGGAGGCTTCGCGGCTGTCCTGGCGCGGCTACCGGCGCGTCGAGTGCCACGACGCCGAGCGGGCCGCCATGTTCCTGGTCGACCGGCTGGCCCTGTGGCCGGAGGCACCGCTGCGACCGGGGCCCCCGCTGCCGACGGTCGAGCTGGCCCTGCGCCTGCTCGGCACGCCGACCGACGCACATGTTCGGACCAGACTGGCAGATGCGACGGATAGGTTGGCACCTGCACCCTGATCCCGGAGACCGTACGATCATGGGCAAACGACTGACAGGAGATCCGGTGGCACTCCCCGCGGACCTCGGACGCGAGCGTACCGACCGGCTGACGGCTGCCCCGGCGGTCGCGCCGGTGCCAGCGGTCGGCCCGTCGGTCCAGCGCCGGTTCGCCGACCGGCTCGCGTCCCGGGGCAAGCGTGAGGCGCGCCGGATCATCGCGCGCGGAGTGCGGCCGGTCATCCAGCCCAACGTCGAAGCCACCGACCATGCCCTGCACCGGATCGCCCAGCTCGAGCAGCAGCTCCAGGCGCTGCAGTCGCGGCGGATCGAGGAGGAGACGATCCGGCTGGAGACGCACGCGGCCACCGTCAACCTCGAGCTGCTCAAGGGCCAGGTGCTCTCCGTCGTCGAGCAGCTCGAAGGCCTCGGCATGGCGATCGCCCCGGCGACCGGCCTCGAGGGCGCCGGGGTCCGCCTCGCCGAGCTGCGGGAGCGGGTCAACGGCATCGACCGCAGGCTCCGTACCCTCGCCTCCGACGCCACCCGGCCGGCCATCGCCGCGCCCGCTGGCGAGCCGGCCGCCCTCCTGGCGCCGGCCGCCGGACCGTCCTCCGCGTCGTTCGACTACGTCGGCTTCGAGCGGCGGTTCCGCGGCGACCCGGCCGTCGTGCTGGCCAACCTCGAGAAGCGCTACGCCGACGTCCTCGCCGACAACGCGCCGGTGGTCGACATCGGCTGCGGCCGGGCCGAGCTGGTCGGGCTGCTCGCCGAGCGCGGCGTCGCAGCGGTCGGCGTCGACACCGACCCGTCGATGGTGGCCGAGGCCCGCGACCAGGGCCTGGACGTGCGGCTGCAGGACGGCCTGGACTACCTCGAGAGCCAGCCGCCCGGGTCGCTCGGTGCGATCATCGCCACCCACCTGGTCGAGCACCTCGAGCTCGACCCGCTGATCAAGCTGCTCGAGCT
>JAWWOM010000049.1:0-8680 GCA_033851655.1 Frankiales bacterium | reverse complement strand
CGCGAGGCTGCTCGGCGGCGCACCGACGGACCTCCTCCTGCGCGACGGCGTCGTCGCCGCAGTCGGCCCGGCAGGCTCGGTCGACGCAGGTGACGCCCTGGTGCTCGACGCCGACGGCCTGGTCGCGCTGCCCGGCCTGGTCGACCTGCACACCCACCTGCGCGAGCCCGGTCGCGAGGACGCCGAGACGGTCGAGACGGGCACCGCTGCGGCCGCGCTGGGCGGGTTCACCGCCGTGCACGCGATGGCCAACACCGACCCGGTCGCCGACACGGCAGGCGTGGTCGAGCAGGTGTGGCGACTGGGTCGCGAGGCGGGCCACTGCGACGTGCGCCCGGTGGGCGCCGTGACCGTGGGGCTGGCCGGCGAGCGGCTCGCCGAGCTCGGGGCGATGGCCGACAGCGCCGCCCGGGTCCGGGTGTTCTCCGACGACGGGAAGTGCGTCTCCGACGCGGTGCTGATGCGGCGGGCGCTGGAGTACGTCAAGGCCTTCGGCGGGGTGGTCGCCCAGCACGCGCAGGAGCCGCGGCTCACCGAGGGCGCCCAGATGAACGAAGGCGAGCTGTCCGGCGTGCTGGGCCTCACCGGCTGGCCGGCGGTCGCCGAGGAGGCGATCATCGCCCGCGACTGCCTGCTGGCCGGGCATGTCGGCTCGCGGCTGCACATCTGCCACGTCTCCACCGCCGGCTCGGTCGAGCTGATCCGCTGGGCCAAGAGCAAGGGCTGGGACGTCACCGCCGAGGTCACCCCACACCACCTGCTGCTGACCGACGCGCTGGCGGCGACCTACGACCCGACCTACAAGGTCAACCCGCCGTTGCGCACCCAGGCCGATGTCGAGGCGCTGCGCGAGGGGCTGGCCGACGGCACCATCGACGCCGTCGCCACCGACCACGCGCCACATCCCTTGGAGGACAAGCAGACCGAGTGGTCCGCGGCGGCCTTCGGCATGGTCGGACTGGAGACCGCCCTGTCGATCGTCGTCGAGACGATGGTCCAGACCGGGCTGCTCGACTGGGCCGGGGTTGCCGACCGGATGTCCACCCGGCCGGCGGTCATCGGGCGGCTCGGCGGCCACGGACAGCCGATCGCGGTCGGCGCCCCGGCCAACCTGGTGCTGGTCGACGCCGACGCCAGCTGGACCGTCGTGCCGGCCGAGCTCGCCTCGCGCAGCAGCAACACGCCCTACGCCGGACGCACCTTGCCGGCCCGGGTGGTCGCGACGTTCCTGCGCGGCCGACCGACGGTCATGGAAGGCAAAACCCGATGAAGCAGAGTGCACTCCTGGTCCTGGAGGACGGCCGCACCTTCCGGGGCGACGCCTACGGAGCGGTCGGCGAGACCTTCGGCGAGGCGGTCTTCAACACCGGCATGACCGGCTACCAGGAGACGTTGACCGATCCGTCCTACCACCGCCAGGTGGTCGTCATGACCGCTCCGCACGTGGGCAACACCGGGGTCAACGACGACGACCCGGAGTCCCGCCGGATCTGGGTCTCCGGCTACGTCGTACGGGACCCTGCCCGCGTGCCGTCCAACCACCGCTCCCGGCGCAGCCTGGACGACGAGCTGGACCGGTACGGCGTCGTCGGCATCAGCGGCATCGACACCCGTGCGCTGACCCGCCACCTGCGCGAGCGCGGCGCCATGCGGGTCGGCGTGTCCAGCACCGAGAGCGACCCGCAGGCCCTGCTCGAGCGGGTGCTGACCAGCCCCTCGATGGTGGGCGCCGACCTCGCCGGCGACGTCACGACGCCCGACCCCTACGTGGTCGAACCCACGACGGACCGGCGGTTCCGGGTGGCAGCGCTCGACTACGGCATCAAGACCTCGACGCCGCGCTACCTGGCCGGCTGGGGCTGCGAGGTGCACGTGCTGCCGGCGACCGCGACTGCCGAGGAGGTGCTCGCCATCGCGCCCGACGGTGTCTTCTTCAGCAACGGCCCCGGCGACCCCGGCACCGCCGACTACGCCGTCGAGACGATGACCGGGGTCCTGGCCGCCGGCCGCCCCGTGTTCGGCATCTGCTTCGGCAACCAGATCCTCGGCCGGGCACTGGGTTTCGGCACGTACAAGATGAAGTACGGCCACCGCGGGGTCAACCAGCCGGTCCAGGAGCGCAGCACCGGCCAGGTCCACGTGACCAGCCACAACCACGGGTTCGCCGTCGATGCCGCCATCGGGGTCGTCCACGAGACCCCGTACGGCCGGGCCGAGGTGAGCCACGTCGGCCTCAACGACAACGTGGTCGAAGGGCTGCAATGCCTTGACGCACCGGCATTCTCGGTGCAGTACCACCCCGAGGCAGCTCCGGGTCCACACGACGCGACCGGCCTGTTCCAGCGGTTCGCCGAGCTGATGGAGGCCCACCGGTGAGCCCGGAGGACGCGTCCCGCACCGAGGCCGTACAAGCCGGGGTGTTCCACGAGCAGAGCGAGTCTCTGCGTGGCACCGCTCACCACAAGCACGTGACCGCGGACGAGATAGCGCCGGATCACCTTGCCCAGCAGGCAAACGCTGACGTCGAGGTGGGTGAGCCGCCGTCGCGGCTGGCCCTGCTCCTGGTCGCCGTGGTCGCCGTCGCCGTCCTGCTGGCAGCGGTTGCCGTCGCTGTCGCCGTCGGTGGTTCCTGACAACCCCAGCCCGTCCTGCACCTCTCCGAAGGGACCGCAATGCCCCGCCGCACAGACCTGAAGTCCGTACTCGTGATCGGGTCCGGGCCCATTGTCATCGGCCAGGCCTGTGAGTTCGACTACTCCGGGACCCAGGCCTGCCGGGTGCTGCGCGCCGAGGGGCTCCGGGTCAGCCTGGTCAACTCCAACCCGGCGACCATCATGACCGACCCGGAGTTCGCCGACGCGACCTACATCGAGCCGATCACCGTCGAGATGGTCGAGATGGTCATCGCCCAGGAGCGGCCGGACGCGCTGCTGCCGACCCTGGGCGGGCAGACCGCGCTGAACACCGCGGTCGCGCTGCACGAGGCCGGGGTGCTCGAGAAGTACGGCGTCGAGCTGATCGGCGCCAACATCGAGGCCATCCACCGGGGCGAGGACCGGCAGAAGTTCAAGCAGATCGTCGCCGACGTGGGGGCCGAGACCGCGCGCAGCTTCATCTGCCACTCGATGGGCGACTGTCTCGAGGCAGCAGCGCAGCTCGGCTACCCGCTCGTCGTCCGGCCCAGCTTCACCATGGGCGGCGCCGGCTCGGGTTTCGCCCACGACGAGGCGGAGCTGCGCCGGATGGCCGGTACGGGGCTCGCCCTCAGCCCGACCACCGAGGTGCTGCTCGAGGAGTCGATCCTCGGCTGGAAGGAGTACGAGCTCGAGGTCATGCGCGACCACGCGGACAACGTCGTCGTGGTCTGCTCGATCGAGAACCTCGACCCGATGGGCGTGCACACCGGCGACTCGGTCACCGTCGCCCCCGCCCTGACCCTGACCGACCGCGAGTACCAGAAGATGCGCGACGTCGGCATCGCCATCATCCGGGCGGTGGGGGTCGACACCGGCGGCTCCAACATCCAGTTCGCGGTCCACCCCCAGACCGGCCGGCTGATCGTGATCGAGATGAACCCGCGGGTCTCGCGGTCCAGTGCGCTGGCCTCGAAGGCCACCGGGTTCCCGATCGCCAAGATCGCGGCCAAGCTGGCGATCGGCTACACCCTCGACGAGGTCGCCAACGACATCACCCGCGAGACACCGGCATCGTTCGAGCCGACGCTGGACTACGTGGTCGTCAAGATCCCGCGGTTCGCCTTCGAGAAGTTCCCCGGCGCGGACCAGACCCTGACCACGACGATGAAGTCGGTCGGCGAGGCGATGTCGCTGGGCCGCAGCTTCACCGAGGCGCTGCAGAAGGCCATGCGCTCCATGGAGACCAAGGCCGCCGGCTTCTGGACCGTGCCGGACCCCGAAGGCGTGACGGTCGAGGACGCGCTGGCCCAGGCGGCCTGGTCGCACGACGGGCGGCTCTACGACCTCGAACGGGCGTTGCGACTGGGCGCGACCGTCGAGCAGGTGCACCAGGCCAGTGGCGTCGACCCGTGGTTCCTCGACCAGATCCTGAGCCTGGTCGAGCTGCGCGCCGAGCTGCTCGAGGCGGGGTCGCTCGAGGCGGTGACCGACGCGCAGCTGGCGCGGGCCAAACGTTCCGGCTGTTCCGACCGCCAGCTCGCGGCGATCCTCGGCACCGACGAGGACACCGTACGAGAATTGCGGCACAGCAAGGGTTTGCGCCCGGTCTACAAGACCGTGGACACCTGCGCCGCCGAGTTCGCCGCGCAGACGCCCTACCACTACTCGTCCTATGACGACGAGGACGAGGTCGAGCCGCAGACCGAGCGGCCCAAGGTCATCATCCTGGGCAGCGGCCCCAACCGGATCGGCCAGGGCATCGAGTTCGACTACTCGTGCGTGCACGCGGCGATGGCGCTGCGCGACGCCGGCTACGAGACCGTCATGGTCAACTGCAACCCCGAGACGGTGTCGACCGACTACGACACCAGCGACCGGCTCTACTTCGAGCCGCTGACCTTCGAGGACGTGCTCGAGGTGGTCCACGCCGAGCAGCGCTCCGGCACCGTCGCGGGCGTCATCGTCCAGCTCGGCGGCCAGACCCCGCTCGGGCTGGCCCAGCGGCTCAAGGACGCCGGCGTCCCGATCGTCGGCACCCCGCCCGAGGCGATCCACCTCGCCGAGGAGCGCGGCGCGTTCGGCAGGGTGCTCGCCGAGGCCGGACTGCCGGCGCCCAAGCACGGCCTGGCCACGTCGTACGAGGAGGCCAAGGCGCTCGCCGACGAGATCTCCTACCCGATCCTGGTCCGGCCGTCCTACGTCCTCGGCGGCCGGGGCATGGAGATCGTCTACGACGACGCGACGCTCAAGGCCTACCTGGACAAGCACGCCGCCGGCGACTTCATGGTGCACCCGGTGCTCATCGACCGGTTCCTCGACGACGCCATCGAGATCGACGTCGACGCTCTCTTCGACGGAGAGCAGCTCTACCTCGGCGGGGTGATGGAGCACATCGAGGAGGCCGGCATCCACTCCGGCGACTCGGCGTGCGCGCTGCCGCCGACCACCCTGGGCGTCGCCGAGATCGCACAGATCCGCGACAGCACCGAGCGGATCGCCCGCGGGGTGGGCGTGCGGGGGCTGCTCAACGTCCAGTACGCGCTCAAGGAGTCCACCCTCTACGTCCTCGAGGCCAACCCGCGGGCCTCCCGTACTGTGCCGTTCGTGTCCAAGGCGACGGCTGTCCCGCTGGCCAAGGCGGCGGCCCGGGTGATGCTCGGCGCGACCATCGAGGAGCTGCGGGCCGAGGGGATGCTGCCGCCGGCCGGTCGCTACGGCGACGGCGGCTCGCTCCCGTACGAGGCGCCGATCTCGGTCAAGGAAGCCGTGCTGCCCTGGAACAGGTTCCGTACTCCCGACGGTGCAGGCGTGGACACCGTGCTCGGGCCGGAGATGAAGTCCACCGGCGAGGTCATGGGCATCGACCGGTCCTTCGGCACCGCCTTCGCCAAGTCCCAGGCGGGTGCCTACGGGTCGCTGCCGACCAAGGGGCGGGTCTTCGTCAGCATCGCCAACCGCGACAAGCGGGCGATGATCTTCCCGGTCAAGCGGCTCCACGACCTCGGCTTCGAGATCCTCGCGACCGAGGGCACCGCCGAGGTGCTCCGCCGCAACGGCGTGCCCAGCACGGTGGTGCTCAAGTACTCCCAGCGCGCGGGCGGCCAGCGGGCCACGATCGTCGACCGGATCCAGAACGGCGAGGTCGACCTCATCGTCAACACGCCCTTCGGCACCGGCAACGCCAACGATCCCGGAGCCGTCCGGCTGGACGGCTACGAGATCCGCACCGCCGCGGTCACCAGGGGCATCCCGTGCATGACCACCATCCAGGGCCTGGCCGCCTGTGTGCAGGGCATCGAGGCGCTGGTCCGCGGTGACATCGGGGTCACACCGTTGCAGGAATACCATGCGATCTTGCACAGGGCCCGGTCTCAGCACGACAGCGACGCCGACGCTGACACCGACCCAGACTTCGAGCCTGCCGAGGAGAACGACTGATGCCGCCGGTCCAGGTTCGTGGTCAGGTCCTCAGCAACCGGCCGATGGGGGCCTACCAGCTGATCTCGGTGGTGGCTCCGGGCATCGCCGAGAACTTCCGGCCCGGGCAGTTCGTCGCCGTCGCCGTCGGCGGCGAGGACGGCTCGATGCTGCTCCGCCGCTGCTTCTCGGTCTACGCCGCCAAACCGCGCGGGGTCTACGGCGGCACGGTCGACTTCGTCTACGCCGTGCACGGCAAGGGCACCCAGTGGCTGGCCCGGCAGCGCCCGCACGACCCGATCGACGTGGTGGGCCCGCTGGGCCGGCCCTTCGCCTTGCCGCGCCAGCCGGCCAACGTCACGCTGGTCGGCGGCGGCTACGGCACCGCGCCGCTGTTCTCCCTGGCCGAAGCGTTGCGGGCCAGGGGATGCCGGGTCGACTTCGTGATGGGTGCCGGCACCGAGAACAAGCTGTTCGGCTACCTCGACGCCAAGCGGATGTCGGCCAGCATCGCGGTCACGACGGACGACGGGTCGATGGGGGAGCGGGGGCGCGTCTCCGACATCCTGCCGGAGGTCCTCGAGCGTACGGGCTCCGACGTCGTCTACGCCTGCGGGCCGATGGCCATGCTCCAGGCGGTCGCCACCGTCGCCCAGATCTACGGGGTCCCCAGTCAGTGCGCGGTCGAGGAGTCGATGGCCTGTGGCATCGGAGTCTGCATGACCTGCGTGCTGCCCGTGGTGGGCGACGACGGGGTGACCCGGATGCTGCGGTCCTGCGTCGAGGGCCCGGTGTTCGCGGGTGACCGGGTGCGCTGGAACGACGTCGGTACGGTGCCCGCCGACACCCTCGGTGCGCCGCCGCCCGAGCCCACGCCTGCGCCGGCCGAGCCGGAGACCGTCACCGCCGGTGACCGCAAGCGGTCCTCGTGACCCCGACGCGGGTGGACATGTCCACGACGCTGGCCGGGGCGTCGTTCCCCAGCCCGGTCTTCACCGCCTCGGGCTGCGCTGCCGCCGGCCAGGAGCTCAGCCAGTTCGTCGACATCACCACGCTCGGCGCGGTCGTGACCAAGTCGATCATGTCCAAGCCCCGGTCCGGCAGGGCGACCCCGCGGATGGCGGAGACGCCGAGCGGCATGCTCAACAGCATCGGCCTGCAGGGGCCCGGCATCGACGTGTTCCTGGACAAGGACCTGGCCTGGCTCGAGGGCAGCGGAGCCCGTACCGTCGTGTCGATCGCCGGAGGCTCCGTCGACGAGTACGTCGAGCTGGCCCGCAGGCTGCGCGGCCGGCCCGGCATGTCGATGCTAGAGGTCAACATCTCCTGCCCCAACGTCGAGGACCGAGGCCAGGTCTTCGCCTGCGACCCGGACGCGGCCGCGGCGGTGATCCACGCGGTCCGGCGCAACACGGGGCCCGAGATCCCGGTCTTCGCCAAGCTCTCGCCCGACGTCACCGACATCGTGGCCATCGCCACGGCCTGCGTGAATGCGGGTGCCAACGGGCTGTCGATGATCAACACCCTGCTCGGCCTGGTCATCGACACGACGACGCTGCGGCCGGCGCTGGCGGGGATCACCGGCGGACTCTCCGGTCCTGCCATCCGCCCGGTGGCCGTGCGCTGCGTCTGGCAGGTGCACGCCGCCCTGCCCGAGGTGCCGATCCTGGGCATGGGCGGCATCCGTACCGGCCTGGACGCCTTGCAGTTCCTCGCGGCGGGGGCCTCCGCCGTCTCCGTCGGCACGGTGGTGTTCAACGACCCTGGCGCACCCACCCGGATCCATGCCGAGCTGGCGGCCGCGCTGGCCGCCCGCGGCATCGACCGGCTCTCCGAGGTCGTGGGCATGGCCCACCGGGCGCCGGACACGGCCGTGGTCGAGCTCGACGAAGGGCCGGACCCGCTCGGCGACGACATCGTCCCCGCCGGTGGTGCGGACGATCTGAGCGCCCTGCCGGTCCCGCCGGCGCCTCCCGCCGGCACGCCGGCCAGGCAGGAGCAGTCGCGGTGACCTCCAGCAGCCGCAACCCGACCCGCGCGCCCATCGCCGTCGCGCTCGACACGCCCCACCTGGAGACGGCGGCACTGTGGGCCAGCGAGGTCACCCCGTACGTCACGGTGCTCAAGGTCGGCATGGAGCTCTTCTACCGGGGTGGGCCGGACGTCATCGACGTCGTGCGCGGCGGCAGCAAGGTGGGGCTGTTCCTCGATCTCAAGCTGCACGACATCCCCAACACGGTCGCTGCTGCCGCCCGCTCGGTCGTGCGGCTCAAGCCGCAGTACCTCACCGTCCACGCCAGCGGTGGCGCCGCCATGGTCCGGGCGGCGGTGGAGGCCGCACCGGACGTCATCATCGCCGGGGTGACGGTGCTGACCTCGCTGGACGAGGACGACCTCGGGGCGATCGGGCTGGCCGGCCCCGCCCTCGACGCGGCGAAGCGGCTCGCCGTCCTCGCCGTCGGGGCCGGAGCGCGGGGGCTGGTCTGCTCGCCGCGCGAGGTGGCGGCGATCCGGCTCGAGGTCGGTCCCGACATCACTCTGATCACCCCCGGCGTGCGCCCGGCCGGGTCGGACGCGCAGGACCAGGCCCGGTTCGCCACCCCCGAGCAGGCCCTCGCCGACGGCGC
>JAWWOM010000445.1:0-3529 GCA_033851655.1 Frankiales bacterium | reverse complement strand
GGGAGGAGTCCTTGACCGCCTGCTTGGCCTTGATCGTGCCGTAGGTGATGATCTGGGCGACCCGCTCCTCGCCGTACTTCTCGGTGGCGTAGCGGATCATGTCGCCGCGCCGGCGCTCGTCGAAGTCCATGTCGATGTCGGGCATCGAGATGCGGTCGGGGTTGAGGAACCGCTCGAAGAGCAGCTTGTGCTTGATCGGGTCCAGCTCGGTGATGCCCATGGCGTAGGCGATCAGGCAGCCGGCCGCCGAGCCACGCCCAGGGCCGACCCGGATGCCGTTCTGCTTGGCGTACTCCACCAGGTCGGCAGTGACCAGGAAGTAGCCGGGGAACCCCATCTGGCAGATGACGCCGATCTCGTACTCCGCCTGCTTGCGGTGCCCCTCCGGAATGCCGAGCGGGAACCGGTGGTGCAGCCCACGCTCGACCTCCTTGACCAGCCACGACTCCTCGGACTCCCCCTCCGGTACGGGGAACTGGGGCATCAGGTTGGCGCCCTCGTTGAACGTCACGTCGACCCGCTCGGCGATCAGCAGGGTGTTGTCGCAGGCCTCAGGCAGCTCGCTCCACAGCGTCCGCATCTGTTCCGGCGACTTGAGGTAGTAGTCGTGGCCGTCGAGCTTGAACCGGTTGGGGTCGGCCATCGTCTTGCCCGACTGGACGCACAGCAGGACCTCGTGCGCCTCGGCGTCCTTCTCGAACGTGTAGTGCAGGTCGTTGGTCGCGATCATCGGCATGGCCAGGTCGCGGGCCAACCGAAGCAGGTCGGCGCGCACCCGGCGCTCGATGTCGAGCCCGTGCTCCATCAGCTCGAGGAAGAAGCTGTCCCGACCGAAGATCTCCTGCAGCTCGCCGGCGACCCGCTTGGCGCCGTCGTAGTCGCCGATCCGCAGCCGGGTCTGGATCTCCCCGGACGGGCAGCCAGTCGTGGCGATGATGCCCTCGGCGTAGGTCTCGATCAGCTCGCGGTCGATGCGCGGCTTGTAGAAGAAGCCCTCCAGGCTGGCCAGCGACGACAGCCGGAACAGGTTGTGCATGCCCTTGGTGTTCTCGGCCAGCAGGGTCATGTGGGTGAACGCGCCGCCGCCGGAGACGTCGTCCTCGCCGCCCTCGGCCCAGCGGACCCGGGTGCGCTCGTACCGGCTGGTGCCCGGCGTGACGTAGGCCTCCATGCCGATGATCGGCTTGACCCCGGCCGCCTTGGCCTGCTTCCAGAAGTCGTAGGCGCCGAACACGTTGCCGTGGTCGGTCATCGCCAGCGCCGGCATCTCCATCCGCGCGGCCTCGGCGAACAGGTCCTTGAGTCGCGCGGCGCCGTCGAGCATGGAGTACTCGGTGTGCACGTGGAGGTGCACGAACGAGTCGGCCGAGCTGTCAGGCATGGAGCCGAGCCCCTCTCAGGACGAACGCCGAACCGCGGCGTACGAACGCTAGGGGAAGGAGCGATCGTGCCGTACGAGCGGGGGTCACCCGCGCAAGAGAGTCAACCATGCGCCGCCGACAGAATCGGCGTGTCAGCAGAGCTCCCAGCAAGTACGGCGTGTCGGAACCTGGGCGGTCAGGACTCTTCGCGCAGGACGTCGAGGGCGTGGACCAGGTCCGGAGGGTACGGGCTCTCGTACTCGACCCAGCGCCCGTCGTCGGGGTGGGCGAAGCCGAGGCGCACGGCGTGCAGCCACTGCCGCTCGAGCCCCAGCCGGACGCTGAGGGTCGGGTCGGCACCGTACTGCGTGTCACCGGCCAGCGGGTGCTTCAGCGCTGTCATGTGCACCCGGATCTGGTGGGTACGGCCGGTCTCGAGGTGGATGTCGAGCAGCGACGCGGCGCGGAAGGCCTCGATCGTGTCGTAGTGCGTGACGCTCGGCTTGCCGTCGTGGACCACGGCGAACTTGAACTGGTGGTGCGGGTGCCGGTCGATGGGGGCGTCGACCGTGCCCCGCAGCGGATCCGGGTGGCCCTGGACCAGCGCGTGATAGCGCTTGTCGACCTCACGCTCGCGGAACGCCGACTTCAGCCGGGTGTAGGCGTGCTCACTCTTGGCCACCACCATCAGCCCGCTGGTACCGGCGTCGAGACGGTGCACGACGCCCTGCCGCTCGGCGGAGCCGGAGGTCGACACGGTGTGCCCGGCGGCCATCAGCGCGCCGACGACCGTGGCGCCGGTGTAGCCGGGCGACGGGTGCGCCGCGACGAACGGCGGCTTGTCGATCACGATGATGTCGCCGTCCTCGTGGACGATCGTCATCCCCTCGACCGGCGTCGGCGTCGCCGCGATCGGCTGGGCCGGCTCCGGCAGCTCGACCTCGAGCCAGGCGCCGGCGCTGACCCGGTCGGACTTGCTGCTCGCCTTGCCGTCGACGGTGGCGAACCCGCCGGCGACCAGGTCGGCGGCGGCCGTACGGGAAAGACCGAACAGGCGGGACAGCGCTGCGTCCAGGCGCAGCCCCTCCAGCCCGTCAGGAACCGGCAGGGTACGGCGATCGGTCACTGCTCGACGGCCTCGGCCGGGCCGTGCTCGTGGTCGGCAGGCTGATGGCCGGCGTCAGCGTGCAGGCCGTGCCGCTTCTCGTGCGAGCCGTCGACCGCGATCCCGCGCCAGGACAGCAGCACGGCGAGCACGCCGCCACAGACGATCGCCGAGTCGGCCAGGTTGAACACCGGCCAGTGCGGCAGCTGGATCCAGTCGACGACATGACCACGCAGGAAGCCCGGCGAGCGGAAGACCCGGTCACCGAGGTTGCCCAGCGCCCCGCCGAGGAGCAGCCCGAGGGTGATCGCCCAGGTGAGGCTGCGCAGGCTGCGGGCGGTACGGACGATGGCGATGACGACGGCGATCGCGACCAGCCCGAACACGGCCGTCATGCCCTCGCCGAAGGAGAACGCGGCACCGGCGTTGCGGGTGTAGGTGATCCGCAGCAGGCTGCCGACGACGTCGCGGGTCTCGTTCATGCTCATGTGCCCGACGACCGCGAGCTTGGTCAGCAGGTCGACGACGATCACGGTCACGGCAACCGCACCCAGCAGGGCGATCCGGCGGGTGGAAGCCTGCGTCGGGGGCCGCGCCCCCTCGGCAGAGCTCTCGGACTCGGTCAGCGACGTTCCTCGCGTTGTTTGCATGTCACACACAGGGTCGCACGGGGGAACGCCTGAAGCCGAGCCTTGCCCACCGGCTGGCCGCAGTTCTCGCACACGCCGTAGGTGCCGTTGTCCAGCCGGGACAGCGCCCGGTCGACCTGGGCCAGCAGGTCCCGGCTGTTGTTGGCCAGCGACAGCTCGTGCTCGCGCTCGAAGGTCTTGGTGCCGGCGTCGGCCTGGTCGTCGCCGGCCCCGTCACCGGAGTCACGTTGCAGCTCGTGCCAGGCGATCTCGGCGTCGTCGATCTCGCCGCGCAGCTCGCGGGCCTGCTCCTCGAGCTCGGTACGGATCTCGGCGAGCTCGTCGGTCGTCCAGGCCTCCTCCCCTTCGCGGACGGGGGGCAGCTCGAACGGTCCCTTGGCGGCACCTCTGCGGACGACGGTGGTCTTGGCGGC
>JAWWOM010000434.1:0-4574 GCA_033851655.1 Frankiales bacterium | reverse complement strand
GGCGAGGTCCTCGGGACCTTTCAGACCCTGGTCAACCCCGACCAGCTGATTCCGCCGTTCATCGCGGTGCTGACCGGCATCACCCAGGGCATGGTCGCCTCGGCACCCCGGATCGAGGGCGCCCTGTCCGCGTTCCTCGACTTCGCCAGGGACTCGGTGCTGGTGGCCCACAACGCACCGTTCGACCTCGGCTTCCTCAAGGCGGCCTGCACGACGACAGGGCGCGACTGGCCCGACTTCGACTCGGTCGACACGGCCAAGCTGGCCCGCCGGGTGCTCACCCGGGACGAGGCTCCCAACTGCAAGTTGTCAACATTGGCAAGGCTTTTCCGCACTCGCGTGACTCCCTCGCACCGCGCGCTGGCCGATGCCCAGGCGACTGTCGACGTGCTGCACGGCCTGCTCGACCGGCTGGGCAACCAGGGTGTCCAGTCCCTCGACGAGCTGCGCACCTACTCCGCTCAGGTGACCGTCGCCCAGCGACGCAAGCGCCATCTCGCCGAGGCCCTCCCCCATGCCCCCGGCGTCTACCTGTTCCGCGACGAGCGCGGCACCGTCCTCTACGTCGGCAAGTCCAAGGACCTGCGTACGAGGGTCCGCAACTACTTCGTGGCCAGCGAGAACCGCACCCGGATGTCGGAGATGGTGGCCCTGGCGGAGCGGGTCGACCACATCGAGTGCGCCACCGCCCTCGAGGCCGAGGTGCGTGAGCTGCGGCTGATCGCCGAGCACAAGCCGCGTTACAACCGCAGGTCCCGGTTCCCGGAGCGGGCGGTCTGGCTCAAGGTCACCGACGAGCCGTTCCCCCGGCTGTCCACGGTGCGCGAGGTGCGCGACGACGGCGCCACCTACCTCGGCCCGTTCGGCTCCCGCGGCGTTGCCGAGCAGGCCCTGACAGCGCTGCACGACTCGTTCCCCGTCCGCCAGTGCACTGGGCGGCTGTCACCGCGCAAACCCACCTCTGCTTGCGTGCTGGCCGAGATGGGCCGTTGCGGGGCACCCTGCGACGGCAGCGAGAGCGTCGAGGACTACGCCGTCCACGTCGAAGCCGTCCGCGTCGCCATCACCAGCTCACCGCGCGAGGTGGTCGCCGGTTTCGAGCGCCGGATGGCGACGCTGGCCGACCACGAACGCTACGAGGACGCTGCGATGCATCGGGACCGGCTCGCGGCGTTCGTGCGGGCCAGCGCCCGGATGCAGCGACTGTCGATGCTGGCCGGCTGCCGCGAGCTGGTCGCCGCCCAGCCGACCAGCGACCAGGGCTGGGCGATCCATGTCGTCCGCCACGGCCGGCTCGTCTCGGCTGGCATCGTCCCACGCGGCGCTGCCCCCCGGCCCTATGTCGACGCGCTGGTCGCGACCGCCGAGACCGTACGGCCGGGGCCGGGGCCGACCCCGTGCGCGACCGCCGAGGAGATGGAGTGCGTGCTGCGCTGGCTCGACACCCCCGGCACCCGGCTGGTCGAGCTCGACGGCACCTGGGCCAGCCCTGCCTACGGCGCCGGTGGCGCGTTGGGCCTGCTGGCTGCGGCCCCGGCCGGTCGTGAGGCTGCCGACCCGTTCGCCGACCGACGCGGGCTGCGCCCGGTGCACCAGCCGGTGCGGTCCGGCTTCCGCTCCCCCGTCTCGGCCTGAGCCGGCACCCCCCGGCCAGGCGTTGTTAGGCTCGGCGGCAGCCGTCCCACCGGGGCCGGCGCCAGGAGGTCTGCGTGATCACCGCCATCGTGATGGTGCACTGCCAACCGCGCCGGATCCCCGAGGTCGCCGAGGCGATCTCCCAGCTGGTCGGGGTGAGCGAGGTCTACAGCGTGACCGGCGACATCGACCTGATCGCCGTCGTCCGGGTGCCCCGCCACGACGACCTCGCCGGCGTCATCGCCGACAAGCTGTCCAAGGTCGACGGCGTCACGGCAACCGACAGCCACGTCGCCTTCCAGGCGTATTCACGGCACGACCTCGAGGCTGCGTTCTCCCTCGGCTTCCAGGAGTAGCCCAGCCGTTCTCCGGCATCAGACCGACGCGGGCAGGGGCTGCTGCGCCGGCGCCGGACCGAGCCGGGCCCTGGCGAAGCCGACCGCGTTGAGCAGCGCGCCGCCGCCGGAGCACCCGCAGGCGAGCGCCAACAGCCCGTAGCCGCTCCCGCCGTACACCCACGCCCAGTCCAGCTGACCGGCGGCGACCACGGTGCAGGCGACAGCAGTCAGCCGCAGCGCCAGCCGCTGGGCGTTGAACCGACCACCGGCGGCGCACAGGGCGACCACGATGACGCCGACGCCGAGGGCCGGCACCCCGATCCGCAGTGCCTGGTCGGCGGACGTGGCCACGTGCAGCCGCACACCGACGAACCAGGCGCCGAGGCCGAGCGGCAACGCCACCACCAGCGCGTAGCGACCAGGCCGGATCTGCCGCGGAGAGCGCCAGGTCTCCATCGACAGCCCGATCAGCCCCAGCGTGATCAGCAGGTAGGCCCAGGTCGGTGGCCCCAGCGCGTAGTCCGGGTTGGCCGGCGCAGAAGCGGCCGGCAGCAGCGCCGTCCCGAGCGCCGCCAGGACACCCGCGGCGGCGGCCGGGGCCAGCGACGGCGGTCCGTCGAACATCCGGACGAACAGGTGCACGGCCGCGGCCCGTACGGCCAGCCAGCGCTGACCCGCCGTCGTGGGTTGCCAGTGCCGGGCGATGTCGGCGAGGAAGGCGTCCTGGTACATCCGGTCCCGAGGTTCCTGCCGCCACCCGGCCAGCCGCCCTGGCCTCGTCATGCGTCGGCCTGGCCGGGGAAACCGGCAGGCAGCGCGCCCGGCAGGGCGTGACCGAGATCGACCCAGCTGGGGGCACTGTCGGTCGCAACCAGCTGCACCGTTGCCGCCCTGGCCGCCAGCAGGCCGCTGGCGGTCAGCGTGTAGAAGACCCGCGCCGGACCGTCGGAGCTGGGCCGGACATGGGTCTCGTACAGGCCCCGGGCCTCGAGCGCACGCAGACACCGGTAGAGCGTTCCGTGGTTCATCGGCAGCTGGCCCTCCCACGCGGAGAGCGTGCCGAACAGCTCGTAGCCGTAGAGCTCGGTCGACCCCTCGACCGCGAGGCGCAGCGACGCCGCGAGCACCCGCAGCTCGTTGAGCACCAGGCCGGTGCCACCCTTGCGTCGCATCCGCTCACCGTAGCGCCGCAATGACCTCCGCGGCACCCTCGGCCGCGTGTCGGCAGCCGAGCGTTGCGGACCGGAACGGCGTGTTGCATCCGGGACCGGGACGGGGCTAATCTGCGGGCGCAGAGTTAAACGCACATAGCAGGGCGTCTCTGCCACCGGCGGTTCAGGGGAGCGCCGGTGGCGGGGCGGCCGGCGTACGGTGCCGGTCAGCGGCCGGCCCCGGCGAGGTACAGGTTGTTGCCGGCACCGCCCCTGACCGCGTCGCCCCAGTTGTCCCGGCCGATGTTGCGGTCCCTGCCGATGACGATGAAGTGCGTCCTGCCGTTGCGGCCCGTCCCGACGCCGAACAGGTGCAGCGTCCGGGCCAGGACCCCGGCGTCGGTACGTGTCCACTCGGCCTGCAGTGCGCAGAGGGAGCCGGTCTGGGACACCGGGTCGAACAGCGTGCTGCCGGGGATCAGGACGTCGTCGTCCCCACCGCCGGACAGGCTGTCCGCGCCGAGCCCGCCGATCAGGATGTCGCGGGCAGCCCCGCCGGTCAGCGCGTCGTTGCCGTCGCCGCCGACCAGGACAGCCGGTCCGTCCCCACCGGTCAGGGTGTCGTTGCCGGCCTCGCCGTACACGAACCGGGGTACGGCCAATGCCCCGCTGAACGTGATCGAGTCGTTGCCGGCGCCGGCCGTGACGACCACCGTTTCGAACGACGCCACCGGGACCGACTCGGTGACCCCGTCGACGGTGACCGCGACCGCCGACGACGAGGTGCCAGGACCCACCGCGATCACGTCGTCGCCGGCGGTGCCGCCGATCAGCAGCGTCCTGCCGGCGGAGCCACAGACGTCGGCCACCAGCTGGACGACGGTGACCGTCCTGGTGGCCACGGCGCTGACCCCGCCGTCCTTGTCCGTGCTGGTCAGGGTCACGGTGTAGCTGCCGGGAGCTGGGTAGACGTGCGGGCGGACCACTGCCCCCGGCCCGTGGAACGGGCCTTCGCTGGTGCCGTCGCCCCAGGACACGGTGTAGGCGAAGCCCGCGGCCTGGTCGACCACGGAGCGGTCGGTGGAGGACAGTACGAAGGTGACCGACAGGCCGCTGCTGGCGTTGGGGCTGCCGCCGATGAAGGACACCGGTGGCGCGTTGACCACGGTGAGCGTCGTCGCTGCCGAGATCGTGGCGGCGCCACTGCCGTCGCTCACCTGGACGCGCGGGTGGAAGGTCGCGGGACCGTCGTTGATGGAACGGGACGCGAGCTGCGACCAGCCCAGCGTCGGCGAGACCCCGGTGGCGTCGTCGAACACGCCGTCCCCGTTGAGGTCCCAGGCAAAGCTGAGCGGGTCGCCGTCGGCAACGCTCGAGCCCGAGGCGTCGAGGCTGAGCGGTTGTCCCTCGGTGACCGTGTACGGGCCACCGGCGTCAGCCACCGGCGGCG
>JAWWOM010000414.1:0-3848 GCA_033851655.1 Frankiales bacterium | reverse complement strand
GTGCGGCCGTGGAAGCCGTGCTCGAACGTGACGACCGCCTGCCGGCCGGTGTAGTGCCGGGCGATCTTGACCGCGTTCTCCACCGCCTCGGCGCCGGAGTTGACCAGCATGGAGCGCTTCTCGTGGTCGCCGGGGGTCAGCCGGTTGAGCGCCTCGCAGACGGCCACGTAGCTCTCGTACGGCGTCACCATCGCGCAGGTGTGCGTGAAGGCCTCGACCTGGCGTTGAACCGCCTCGACGACGCCACGGGCGCTGGACCCGACGTTGACCACCGCGATCCCGGCGCCGAAGTCGATGAACGAGTTGCCGTCGACGTCGACCATGACACCGCCGCCGGCCTTGGCGGCGAAGACCGGCATCGTGCTGCCCATCCTGGCCGGCATCGCGGCACTGCGCCGTGCGGCCAGCTCGCGGGACCTGGGCCCCGGGATCTCGGTGACGACGCGGCGGACCTGCTCGGGATCGGTCATTGGTTGCGGCTCCTCGGAAAGCCCCGTGTGATCGCGTGCGACCACCGTAGGCGCTCCGGGGGTGCCGAGGCCAGCCGACCCGGTTCAGGTGGCCTTCAGGCGGCGCCGGCAGCATGGCTGCGTGACCAGCCGAGCCAGGACGCGTCGCCGACCTCGTTGTCCACCAGGTCCCGCGACTGTGGCCCTCCGGCGTCCACCAGGTCCATGAGCAGCGAGATCGGGATCCCCGCCCCCAGCAGCTCCATGACACCCGTACCGTCGTACCCGTCGCTGTTGGAGACACCGGTCTCCGTGATGATCGCCATGTTTTCCTCCATCCCCCAGAGCTTTCGGCCGCCGCTTCGTTGCGCATCGCCCGTTGTAACTAGTCCATCGGCGGCCAACGAACCCCAGAGAAGGGCCGAAGGGGTGAATCGGACACGAAGATCCTTTTCGGCCCCTTTCCACCTCCTGCCCGGCAGCGGGGGTACGCAGGCGGTGGGAGACTGGACAGGCCGCCGTACGGAGAGGAGCCCCACGTGACCGACCAGCGAGCGCTGGTGCTGCTCGGCTCCACCGGGTCGATCGGCACCCAGGCGCTGGACGTCGTGGACCGGTTCCCCGACCGGTTCCGCGTGGTCGGGCTGGCCGCGGGGGGAGAGCGGGTCGAGCTGCTCGCCGCCCAGGCCCTGCGCTACGGGGTCGAGGTGGTCGCGGTTGCCAAGGCGACCGCAGCCCAGGACCTGCTGCTGGCGTTCTATGCGGAGGCCCAGCGCCGGGGTTACGCCAAGGGCCAGTACGCGGTGCCCACCGTGCTGGCCGGGCCGGACGCCGCGAGTGAGCTGGCGTCGATGCCGTGCGACGTCGTCCTCAACGGCATGACCGGCTCGGTCGGGCTGGGGCCGACCCTCGCGGCACTCGCGGCCGGCAGCACGCTCGCCCTGGCCAACAAGGAGTCGCTCATCGTGGGCGGCCCGATCGTCAAGGCCGCGGCCAGGCCCGGCCAGATCGTGCCGGTCGACTCCGAGCACTCCGCGCTGGCCCAGTGCCTGCGCGGCGGCCGCGCCGACGAGGTCGGCCGGCTCGTGCTCACCGCCAGCGGCGGGCCCTTCCGTGGCCGCTCCCGCGCCTCGCTCGCCGACGTCACCCCGGAGCAGGCGCTCGCCCACCCGACCTGGGCGATGGGGCCGGTGGTGACGGTCAACAGCGCGACCCTGGTCAACAAGGGCCTCGAGGTGATCGAGGCCCACCTGCTCTTCGACATCCCCTTCGACCGGATCGACGTGGTCGTCCACCCGCAGAGCTACGTCCACTCGATGGTCGAGTTCGTCGACGGGTCCACCCTGGCCCAGGTCTCGCCACCGGACATGCGGCTGCCGATCGCGCTGGCCTTGGCGTGGCCGGACCGGCTGCCCGGCGCCGCGCCACGCTGCGACTGGACCCGGGCCTCGACCTGGCAGTTCCTCCCGTACGACGTGGACGCGTTTCCCGCCGTGGCGCTCGCCCGCGAGGTCGGTGCCCTCGGCGGGACCTATCCTGCGGTCTACAACGCGGCCAACGAGGAGTGCGTCGCGGCCTTCCTGGCGGGGGCGCTGCCGTTCCTGGCGATCGTCGACACCGTGGCGGCCGTCGTCGCGGAGGCGACCGAGCTCGATCTCGTAGTGGGGAACTCGGTTCAGGTTGCCGATGTTCTCTCTGCGGAGGCGTGGGCCCGTGACCGGGCGCGCGCACTCTCCGGCCTCGCCGACCCGGCGCGCGCCGTACCCCGATCGTCGGAGCAACCTGCATGACGCACCAACTCGGATGGCTGTTGTTCTTCGTGGCCCTGATCGTGTCGGTCTGCATCCACGAGGCCGGTCACTTCGTCATGGCCAAGCGGTTCGGGATGAAGGCCACCCAGTTCTTCGCCGGCTTCGGCCCCACGCTGTGGTCGTTCCAGCGCGGGGAGACCGAGTACGGGGTCAAGGCGATCCCGGCGGGCGGCTTCGTCAAGATCATCGGGATGACCGACCTCGAGGAGATCGCGCCCGAGGACGAGTCCAGGGCGTTCTACCGCCAGGCCGGCTGGAAGCGGACGATCGTGCTCGCGGCCGGGTCGTTCATGCACTTCGTCATCGCGCTGGTGCTGATCTGGATGGGTCTGCTCCTCGTCGGCACCACCAAGACCTCGCTCACCCTCACCAGCGTCGGCTGCGTCAAGGCGCAGGTCTCCGACACGTGCAGCACGGCGACGCCGGCCCCCGCGCAGGCTGCAGGACTGCTGCCGGGCGACACGCTGATCTCGTACGACGGGGTCAAGCTCACCAGCTGGGACCAGTTCAGCCAGACGGTGCAGGCTCACGGCCTTGCCCCGGCCACCGTCCAGTACGAGCGCGACGGCGTGCTCAAGACGGTGACGATGACGCCGGCCACCGTCACGGACAGCACGACGGGCAAGGCGCTCCTGCTCGCGAACGGCAAGCCGGCGCCGAAGATCGGTGTCAGCAGTGTGAAGACGACCACCTACAACGCGCTCACCGCCATCCCGGTGACGTTCTCCACCTTCGGCTCAGGCGTCTCGCAGACGGTCACCGGCGTCACCAAGCTGCCCGATCAGATCTCGCGGGCCTTCGACAAGGGCCGCACCGCTGCCAACAGCCCGGCCAGCGTCGTCGGCGTCGGCAAGATCGCCGGTGACGCCCTCGCGTCGGGATCGTTCGCTGACCGGGTGGCCGGTTTCCTGGGCATCGTCGCGGCGCTCAACCTGTTCGTCGGCCTGTTCAACCTGCTCCCGCTGCTGCCACTCGACGGCGGCCACATCGCGATCCTGTGGTTCGAAGGCGCCCGCAGCCGGCTGGCCCGGCTGTTCCACCGGCCCGACCCGGGCCGCGTGGACATCGTCAAGCTGACGCCCGCGCTGTACGCCGTACTGATCCTGATCGTCGGCCTGTCGGTCACCTTGCTCGCCGCAGATATCGTGAACCCCATCGCCAACCCGTTCTGAGGACTCAGCATGGCCATGACCGCCGTCCCGCTCGGCCTGCCCACCGTCCCGCCACGCGTCGCCGCGCGGCGCAAGAGCCGGCAGATCCAGGTCGGTACGGTGCCGGTCGGGGGCGACGCGCCGGTGTCGGTCCAGTCGATGACCACGACGGTCACCGCCGACATCAACGCGACGCTGCAGCAGATCGCCGAGCTGACCGCGTCCGGGTGCCAGATCGTGCGGGTGGCCGTGCCGTCCCAGGACGACGCCGACGCGCTCGCGGTCATCGCCAAGAAGTCCCAGCTGCCGGTCATCGCCGACATCCACTTCCAGCCCAAGTACGTCTTCGCCGCGATCGAGGCCGGCTGCGCAGCCGTACGGGTCAACCCGGGCAACATCAAGGCGTTCGACGACAAGGTCGGCGAGATCGCCCGGGC
>JAWWOM010000465.1:0-15725 GCA_033851655.1 Frankiales bacterium | reverse complement strand
ATCGGGATGCGCTACCACGACGGGCGGCCAGGCATCATCGAGGGCCTGCTCAGCCGGGGCGACCGCCGGGTCGGCGCCGTGATCCGCCAGGTCTGGCAGGGTGGCGGCCGGTTCGACGGCTGGAGCGAGTATTTCTCGTACGACCGCTGGGTCGCCGCCTGCGACACCGTCTTCGCGGAGCAGCCGGTCGGCCTCGACTGGTACACCATCCGGGAGCGGGAGCAGCACGAGGTGCTTCCCTGGGACCACCTCGACTCCGGGCTGGACCGGGAGTGGCTGTGGGAGGACTGGCTGGACTCTCAATCTGACGTCGAGGTTGAGGACTGTCGCTGGACGCCGTGCTTCGACTGCGGCGTCTGCCCGAGCATGGGAACCGAGATCCAGGTCGGCCCGACCGGTCGCACGCTGCTGCCACTGGCGTCCGTACAGCCTGGGAAGGGTTGATGGCCCGGACACCCGACGGACCGCCGCCACCCGTGGCGGTGCAGCGGCTCCGGCTGCGCTACGCCAAGCGCGGCCGGCTCCGCTTCTCCAGCCACCGGGACTTCCAGCGTGCGTTCGAGCGGGCGATCCGGCGGGCCGGCGTCCCCATCGCCTTTTCGGCCGGTTTCAACCCGCACCCCAAGATCTCCTACGCCGGCGCGGCTCCGACCGGCACGGCCAGCGAGGCGGAGTACCTCGAGATCGCCGTTGTCGAGCTCTGCGACCCGGACGCCGTACGGAAGGCCCTCGACGAGTCGTTGCCGCCGGGGCTGGACGTGCTCGAGGTGGTCGAGGCCCGCGGCGGCTCGTTGCCGGACCGGATCACCGCCTCGATCTGGCGGGTCGAGCTGCCCACGCTCACGCCGGGGGAGGCCCGCACGGCGGTCGCCCGCTTCCTCGCGGCGGAGTCCGTACCCGTCGAGCGGGTCATGAAGGACGGCCGCCGGCAGCTGGACGCCCGCGTCCCCGTGCTGTCCCTCACCGTCTCGGACAGTGAGGGGGACGACGCGCCGACGCCATCTGACGGTCCCGGGGCGGGACCGTATGCGATACTTCACATGGTGGTACGGCATGAGACACCGTCCGTACGACCCGACGACGTTCTGACCGGACTTCGTCAGGTGGCCGATTTGGTGCCGCCGGCATCCGAAGCTCGGGTGACCCGGCTGGCGCAGGGGTTGCTCGACGACGACGGACAGGTCGCCGACCCGCTCGCGCCTGATCGTGAGCCGGTGGCCCACCCGGCCGCCGCGCCCGCTTAAAGGTGCGGGACCCAGATCTCACCGGCATCCGCCGCCCGGCGGACCGGCAAGCCCACAACTGGGGCTCCTGAGCGGCCGCGTGACTCACGCGCCCGGGAGCCCGACGGGAGAACCGTCCGGATGCTCGACACCGAGCCGACCGGCGGCGGCAGTGACACTGCGGCCTCCGCCACGGCTGACCTCAATGGCACCACGTCCACCAGCACGACCCCGAACGGTACGGGCGCTGCCCCGCGCCGTCGCCGGCGTGCCACCCCAGCGGCTGACGGCCCGCCGCCCACGGAGGCGGTGACGGCCGAGCCCGCCACGGCGGACGCCCCGCAGCCTCCGGCGGCGGAGACGCCCGCGCCGCGCCGCCGCCGCGCCGCGACCCGACCGGCGTCGGCACCGGCACCAGCCGCCGTTGTCACCGAGCCGGAGCCGCCGGCCGCTGAGGCGGCACCGGCGGCCGAGCCCGCCGTCACTCCCAGGCGCACCCGCTCCGCCCGGCGTCCCGCGGGTCAGCCCGCCGTCTCCGCCGACCCGGTCGAGGCTCAGCCGGAGCCTGCGGCCGAGGTTGCCGTCGCGGCAGCTGCCCCTGCCGGAACCACCCGCGGCCGCCGCCGCGGCGCGAAGACCACCGAGCCGGCACCGGTCGAGGCCCCGCCGGCCGAGCTGCTCGAGGCGGCAGTCGTCGAGACCCCGGCGGCAGTCGTCGAGACTCCGGCCGGAGACGCCGCAGACGTGGCGCCGCCACGCAGCCGGCGCCGTCGCAGCACGGCGGTCCAGTTCGCTCCGCCCGTCGACGAGTCGGCCGAGCCGGCAGCCGAGGTCGTGGTCGTGGTCGAGAAGGCTGTGCTGCCGCCCATCGGTGCGCTGTTCCAGGCGCCCGACCCGGCCAACGCCACGCCGGCCCGCCGTCGACGCGCCACCCGGCCTGAGGCCCCCGCCGCCGCTCCGATGCTCGATGCCGACGGACAGCCCATCGAGGACGAGCTCGCCGAGGAGCTGATCGCCGACGCCACCGACGCCGTCGTGCTCGATGCCCTCGATGCCGACGCCTCGCTCGCCTCCGAGGAGGTCGACACCGACGAGGACGCGGAGGAGGACTCCGAGGACGACGGTTCGCCGTCGTCCGCGTCCGGCCGGCGCCGCCGCCGGGGTCGTCGCGGCCGCGGTCGCGGCCGCCCCGAGGACAGCGAAGGCGCAGAGGCCGAGGGCGCCGAGCCGGTGGCACCGGCCGACGCCGCCGAGGGTGAGTCGGCGGAGACCGCCGAGGACGACGAGATGGAGGACGACGGTCGCGGGGGCACCCGCCGCCGTCGCCGCCGCCGCCGCCGCGGGGGAGCCGGAGACGCCGCCGAGCCCACCCCGGACGACCCCCCGAACACCGTCGTACGGGTCCGTAACCCGCGTCGGGAGAGTCAGTCCTCCAGCGCCGGCGGGTCCGGCGACGACGAGGTGCGTGGCCTCACCGGGTCCACCCGGCTCGAGGCCAAGCGGCAGCGCCGGCGCGAGGGTCGGGAGCAGGGCAAGCGCCGTCCGCCGGTCCTGACCGAGGCTGAGTTCCTGGCCCGCCGGGAGGCGGTCGACCGGGTGATGGTCGTCCGCCAGTCCGGCGACCGCACGCAGATCGCGGTGCTCGAGGACACGGTCCTGGTCGAGCACTACGTGACCAAGGCGAGCGCGACGTCGTACGCCGGCAACGTCTACCTCGGCAAGGTGCAGAACGTCCTGCCGAGCATGGAGGCGGCGTTCGTCGACATCGGCAAGGGACGCAATGCGGTGCTCTACGCCGGCGAGGTCAACTACGACGCCAGCGGCATCGAGGGTCGCGCGCACCGGATCGAGCAGGCGCTCAAGCCCGGTCAGACGATCATGGTCCAGGTCACCAAGGACCCGATCGGGCACAAGGGCTCCCGGCTGACCAGCCAGATCTCGCTGCCCGGCCGGTTCCTGGTCTACGTACCGGACGGCCGGGTCACCGGCATCAGCCGTAAGCTGCCCGACGCCGAGCGGACCAGGCTCAAGGCCATCCTCAAGCGGATCATGCCCGAGGACGCGGGCGTCATCGTCCGTACGGCAGCCGAGGGCGCCAGTGAGGAAGACCTCGAGCGCGACGTCGCCCGGCTGCATGCGCAGTGGGAGTCGATCCAGGCCGCGGCGGCCAAGGCCGGCAGCTCTGCCCCGGCGCTGCTCTACGCCGAGCCGGACCTGGTCGTACGGGTGATCCGGGACATCTTCAACGAGGACTTCCGCCAGCTGATCGTCCAGGGCGACGACGAGTGGGAGACGGTCGAGAACTACGTGGCCCACCTGGCGCCCGACCTGGCGCCGCGGCTCACCCACTGGGTCGACAGCCAGGACGCCTTCAGTGCCTACCGGGTCGACGAGCAGCTGACCAAGGCGCTGGACCGCAAGGTGTGGCTGCCCAGCGGCGGATCGCTGGTGATCGACCGCACCGAGGCGATGATCGTCGTCGACGTCAACACCGGCAAGTTCGTCGGCAAGGGCGGCAACCTCGAGGAGACGGTCACCAAGAACAACCTCGAGGCGGCCGAAGAGGTGGTCCGTCAGCTCCGGCTGCGGGACCTCGGCGGCATCATCGTCATCGACTTCATCGACATGGTGCTCGAGAGCAACCGCGAGCTGGTGCTGCGCCGGCTGATGGAGTGCCTCGGCCGCGACCGGACCAAGCACCAGGTGGCGGAGGTCACGTCGCTCGGCCTGGTCCAGATGACCCGCAAGAGGGTGGGCCAGGGGCTGCTCGAGTCCTTCAGCGAGACCTGCCCGACCTGTCAGGGCCGCGGCTTCATCGTGCACATGGACCACGGCGCGCCGACCGTCCCGGACCGCGGTGAGGACCTGGGTCGTCCCGACGGAAACGGCTCCGGCAACGGTGCCGGCCGGGAGGCCAAGGGCCGTACCGCCAAGGGCGGGCGGGACCGGGGTTCCCGCTCCGGCTCGAACGGGGTCACCGTGGCAACCGTGCCGGACGAGGCACCGCGCGCCGCCGCTGCCGCCGCGATCGCCAAGATCGCGGCAGCGTCGGCAGCGCACCTCGCGGCGCACCCGGACGGCCCGGCTGTGACGGAGCAGAGCTGGCCGGCCGAGCAGATCGTCGCCGCGCGGGAGGTCGAGGTCGCGGCTGAGTCGGTCACTGACGGCGCGACCGAGGCCCCATCCGGCACCAGGACGTCACGGCGTGGGCGTCGAGGGGCGTCGGCTCCGGCCGGCAGCCCGACGCCGGCCGAGGCGGCCGAGTTCGCTCCGGCTGAGGTCACCACGCTCGAGACCCCGGCGCCGGTCGAGGTGGCCCCGGCACCCGCCGAACCGGCGGACGAGGCCGCCGCCGCGTCGCGCCCGCGCCGCCGTCGGGGCGGGTCCGGCCAGGGTGCCACGAGCCCAGCCGTCTCCGCCCGCGACGTCGCCTCGGAGAACGGCGCGGCGCAGGCACCCGTACCGGTGGCTGTGGCTGTCGAGCCCATGGTGGCCCCCGCGGCCGCCGGCGGCGCTCCTCGGCGACGCCGGGCGGCCTCACGGCCAGCCGGACCCGCTGCGGTTTCGCCGGTTCCTTCCTGATCCGTTTGACCTTGCCCGCCCGGGGTCCGTACCCTAGGCAGGCGGTGCGTTCCGGCGCATCTGCTCCCGCGTGCCCCCCATCCGGGGTGAAGTGCGCACTTGTCCGTTAGCAAGTCCGAAAGCAAGGAGTTCCGCGGTGTACGCGATCGTTCGCCAAGGCGGCAGGCAGCACAAGGTGGCCGTGGGCGACGTCCTCGAGGTCGACAAGGTCACGGACCTGGTCGGCAGCGAGCTGTCGCTGACCGCGCTTCTCCTCGTCGACGGGGCTGAGGTCACCGTGGACAAGACCGCGCTGGCGGCCGTCAAGGTCACCGCAGAGGTGGTCGACCACACCAAGGGCCCCAAGATCGAGATCCACAAGTTCAAGAACAAGACCGGTTACCACAAGCGCCAGGGTCATCGCCAGCAGCTGACCGTCCTGCGCGTCACCGGCATCGAGACCGGGAAGTAGGCGCGACATGGCTCACAAAAAGGGTGCATCCTCCAGCCGCAACGGCCGTGACTCCAACGCTCAGCGCCTGGGCGTCAAGCGGTTCGGCGGCCAGCTCGTCAACGCCGGCGAGATCCTCGTCCGCCAGCGTGGCACTCACTTCCACCCCGGCGTCTTCGTCGGCCGCGGTGGCGACGACACACTGTTCGCGCTGGTCGCCGGGCACGTCGAGTTCGGCACCCGCCGCGGTCGCCGGGTCGTCAACATCGTCCCCGACGAGGTCGCGGTCTGACCCGGTCCCGTACGGGACCCAGCAGGACCTCACTGCACCACTTGAGCCAGTGCACCAACTGCACGTCGACGAGGGCGGACCGGGCAACCGGCCGCCCTCGCGTCGTTGATAGGGAGTCGAAGTGCCCACGTTCGTCGACAAGGTGGTGCTGCACCTCAGCGCCGGGAACGGCGGCGACGGCTGCGCCTCGATCCACCGCGAGAAGTTCAAGCCGCTCGGCGGCCCCGACGGGGGCAACGGCGGACGGGGCGGCGACATCATCCTCGAGGTGGACCCGAGCGTCACGACGCTGATCGAGTACCACTTCTCGCCGCACCGCAAGGCCACCTCCGGCAAGGAGGGTCAGGGCAGCCACCGCAGCGGCGCCGAGGGCCAGGACCTGCTGCTCAAGGTGCCGGACGGCACGGTCGTCCGCGACGTCGAGTCCGGCGCGCTGGTTGCCGACCTGATGGGCGCCGGCACCCGCTACGTCATCGCCGCCGGCGGCCGGGGTGGTCTGGGCAACGCGGCGCTCGCCTCGACCAAGCGCAAGGCGCCGGGGTTCGCGCTGCTCGGGGAGCTCGGCGACCACTGCGACGTCGTGCTCGAGCTCAAGTCCGTCGCGGACGTCGCCCTGGTCGGGTTCCCCAATGCCGGCAAGTCCTCGCTGATCGCGGCGATGTCGGCGGCCAAGCCCAAGATCGCCGACTACCCGTTCACGACGCTGGTCCCCAACCTCGGGGTGGTCACTGCCGGGGACACGGTCTACACCGTGGCCGACGTCCCCGGACTGATCCCTGGCGCGTCCCAGGGCAAAGGGCTGGGCCTGGAGTTCCTGCGCCACGTCGAGCGCTGCTCGGTGCTCGCCCACGTGCTGGACTGCGCCACCGAGGAGCCGGGCCGTGACCCGGTGAGCGACATCGACACCATCGAGGCCGAGCTGGCGCTCTACGGCGGGCTGGCCGACCGGCCCCGGCTGGTGATCCTCAACAAGGTCGACGTCCCGGCCGCACGGGACCTCGCCGACATGGTCCGCCCGATGCTCGAGGCCAGGGGCATGACCGTGTTCGAGATCTCGGCTGCGACCCACGAAGGCCTGCGGGCGTTGAACTTTGCCCTCGCCGAGCTGGTCGCGGGTGCCCGGGCCGCAGCCCCGGCGGCCGAACCGACCAGGGTGGTGCTGCGGCCGGTGCCGGTCGGTGGTCCCGAGTTCACCGTCGAGGCGCTGGAGGACGGTGGCTACCTCGTACGGGGGACCAAGCCCGAGCGCTGGATCCGGCAGACCCGCTTCGACAACGACGAGGCCGTGGGCTATCTCGCCGACCGGCTGGCCAAGCTCGGCGTCGAGAAGGCCCTGGCCGAGGCCGGTGCAGAGGCGGGCGCTGAGGTGACCATCGGCGAGGTGACCTTCGACTGGCAGCCCTCGCTGGATGCCGGCGTCGGCATGCCCGGGCCGCGCGGCACCGACAGGCGGCTGGACGGGCTGGGGTGACGGCGTCACGTCGCGTCGTCGTCAAGGTCGGTTCCTCGTCGCTGACCAGCGCCGCCGGCGGGCTGGACCGCTCGCGCCTCGACGCCCTGGTCGACGCCCTCGAAGCCGAGCTGGCCCGCGGCGGCGACGTCGTCCTGGTCTCCTCCGGCGCCATCGCCGCCGGCCTCGCCCCGCTCGGGCTGGCCCGCCGGCCGCGCGACCTGGCCACCCTGCAGGCGGCCGCCAGCGTCGGACAGACCCAGCTGGTCGAGAGCTACGCCGCGTCGTTCGGGCGCTACGCCCGTACGGTCGGCCAGATCCTGCTCACCGTCGACGACGTCGTCCGCCGGGCCCACTACAAGAACGCCCAGCGCACCCTCGACCGGCTGCTGCAGCTCGGCGTCGTACCGGTCATCAACGAGAACGACACGGTCGCGACGCACGAGATCAGGTTCGGCGACAACGACCGGCTGGCGGCGCTCGTGGCGCACCTGGTCCAGGCCGACCTGCTGGTGCTGCTCTCCGACGTCGACGGCCTCTACGACGGTGACCCGCGCCTCGGCGGCGCCCAGCTCATCCCCGAGATCCACGGCGAGGCCGACCTGGCGGGCGTCTCGATCGGGGGCGCCGGAGCGGCGGGCGTCGGCTCGGGAGGCATGTCGACCAAGGTCGAGGCGGCGCGGATCGCGACCGCGGCCGGCGTGCCCGTGGTGCTCGCGGCGGCCACCCAGGCTGCCGCTGCCCTGAGTGGAGCCGTGGTCGGCACCCGGTTCGCCGCGACGGCCCGTCGGGCCCCGACCCGGCTGCTCTGGCTGGCCCATGCGTCGGCTCCCACGGGGCGGCTCCAGCTCGATCCGGGGGCCGTCGCCGCAGTGGTGGAACGCCGGTTGTCCCTGCTTCCAGCGGGCATCACCGGCGCCGAAGGGGTGTTCTCGGCCGGCGATCCGGTCGACCTTCTGGACGAAAACGGTCACGCGAGGGCTCGCGGACTGGTCAACTACGACTCAGGGGAACTTCCGGGGATGCTCGGGAGGTCCACCCGGGAGCTCGCGGCACGGTTGGGGCCGGCGTACGAGCGCGAAGTCGTCCACCGTGACGACATCGTGCTCCTGCCCTGACCTCCACCGTCACGCGGTTCCCGACCGGCGCGGAGACAGGCGAGAAGCATGGCGGGAGTGGGACGAGCGCAGTGATAGTGCAGACCCGGCTCTGGCACGTGACCCTGACGGTGGGTGGCTCCGCGGTGCCCGCCGAGGAGGTCCGGTCAGCGCTGGAGCGCCTCGCCGCCGAGCAGCCGTTCCTGCTCTCCGGCCGCTACTCCGACGACTGTGCCGAGGTGCGCTACTGGGAGGAGGCGGAGAACTGCGCCGACGCCTGCGCGCTGGCGCTGCGACTGTGGGGAGAGCACCGCGAGTCGGCCGGTCTGCCGCCCTGGCAGGTGAGCGCACTCGAGGTGATCGAGCAGGAGGTCCAGGAGCGGCGGCACGCTGAGGAGCCGATGGGCGTGATGACGATCGCGGCCGTCCACCCGGCGGGGGCCTGGCGCCGGATCTAGAGCGGAAGTGCCTGCTGCGCAGGCGTTTCCGGAGCCGGCAGGCGCAGCTCAGGTCCGTTGTTGTTGGCGCTGTTGACCGCTCGGCTGACCACGTGGGGCACCAGTCGCGGCTCTGGCATCGCGGCGAGCAGGTCCCGTACGCGGTCCGGGTCGGTCAGCTCGGGGTCCAGCCAGGCGTCGACCAGGTCATCCGGCACGACCACGGGGGAGCGGTCGTGGAGGTGGCCGAGCGCGTCGGGAGCGGTCGTGGTCACGATGGCGTAGGTCCACAACCACCGGTCGGGGTCCTCGGGCGGGCGCGTCGGGTCGCGCCACATCTCGTACAGGCCGGCGAAGCTCAGCCCGCGGCCCGGCTCGTGCAGGAAGTACGGCACCTTGTCACCGCCGATGGACTGCCACTCGTAGTAGCCGTCCGCCGGAACGACGAGCCTGCGCCTGGCCACGGCGACCCGGAACGCGGGCTTGTCAGTCAGCGTCTCGAGCCTGGCGTTGATCATCTTGGAGCCGATCTTGGGCGACTTGGCCCAGGACGGCACCAGGCCCCAGCGCATCGTCCGCAGCTGGCGGGTCGCGCCGGGTTGGGCCGGCAGGGCCCGCTCGAGCACCACCCGGCTGTCCTGGGTCGGCGCGACGTTCCACGAGGGCGGTGGCTCCGGGCCGAGCACGTCGTCGATGCCGAAGCCCTCGATGAGGTCCACGTCGGACCGGGCGCTCGCGTATCTGCCGCACATGCCCTTCATCGTGGCAGAGGTCTGCCGGAGTCGGTGACCTGGACGAAGCGCACGTCGACCGGTCCGGTCGTGAAGAAGCCGCTCACCTGGTCGCGGAACCTGGTCACCCGCGGGTCCCGCGACCCGGCCTTGGTCAGATAGCCCCCGCTGCCCAGGCCGTGCTTGGTGCCGGAGGGCCACCTGCCCGGGGTGCTGAACTCGACCACGCCCCTGCCCTGACCGTCGGCGACGTTGCCGCCGGCCAGGACGCCGAGCTTGGGCACCGGGTCCCCGGTGTTGCGCAGAGCGAGGTAGGGCACCCCAGCGGCAACCGGTGTCGCCAGTGCTGGAGCCCCGGCGGTGAGGACGCCGACGATCGCCGTGCGGCCCACCGTCGGGCTCTCGGCGAGGGCCTCGGCGACCATGCCGCCCTGGCTGTGCCCGACGAGCAACACCTGCGACCCGGGCGGCAACCCGGCCAGCAGCCGTCGCATGGTCCTGATGTAGGCGCTGTGCCCGGTCAGGGTGGCAAGGGCGCCCGGCAGGTCAGCGGAGCCGGCGTCGGACCCGGTCGAGTCCTGCAGACCAGGCAGGCAGAGCACGTACCGCGGCGGGTCGTCACCCACCCGCAGCAGCGCAGCCGTCGAGGGATGGTTGGCATCGCTGATCGTGCTGACGACACCGAGCAACGAAGGGAGGCCGGCGGCCGGCCCCGCCTCGAGTCGCGGCATGGTACGGGGGTCGACGGTTGTCGCGCGGCCGTCACCCTCGACCCAGCGGTCGGTCTGCTCGAGCAGGGCCTCCCCGGGCGCCTCGATCAGCCCCGGCAGCAACGGGACCCCGCTCAGCCGGGTCAGCGCGACGACCCGGTGCAGCCGGTTCCAGGCGAGCAGCATCACCAGCGCCTCTGCGGTGGGCAGCTCGGACCTGGCCCAGCCGACGGTGTCCGCGGCGCGGTAGGTCACCTCGGCCGCGCGCACCGCGGCGGCCAGCGACAGCAGCTCGGCAACGGCATCGGGCAGCGAGCCGGGGGTGCCGGGAAGGCAGATCGCGAAGAGGTCGGCCGCCACCGGCAACGAGGAGAAGATGCCGTACGCGGGCAGCTCGTGCAGCCCCGCCCGGATGGTCGCCGCCGCGATCCTCGGGATGGCAGCGGCAATGCCGCCGGCCATCCGCTCCAGGACCGACGCTTTCCACTCCAGGGAGGTGTAGTCGACGGAGAGCCGGTCGGTCACAGCCAGCCCCCGTTGAGGAGTGAGGAGGCGACGTCCCGCCAGCCCGGTGAACCTGGACCCGGCAGTCGGGCCCGGACCTGGTCGAGCAGCGACCGGGCCTCGCCGCCGACCTCGTCGATGGCCCGGCCGGCAAGCCGGTGCAGTGCCCCCAGCACGTCCTGCTCGAGCCGGTGCAGCACGGCCAGCTCGGCAGCCAGCTGCTCCTCGAGCCGGCCGACCCTGGCGGCATCCGCAGACAGTCGCGCCGACAGCTCCCGGCAGCGGGCGGCCACCCCCTCCGTGGCAGCGAAGAAGGCTCGGTGCGCTGCACCCTCCCACCCCTGGGCGGCGCCGAGGCTCGCTGTCTGCTCGGCGATCCGGCCGAGCTGGTCGGCAGAGGCAGCGAGCTCCTCCTCGAGCCGGCGCAGCTTGTCCGGACTGACCAGTAGTGGCAGGTCCATGACTGCTTCCCCTCTGTTGCTGGATGTGCGGGTGGGCGGATGTGGTGACGGGAGATCGACACTGGTCCGGCGGCCGGCGACCGCCCAGGCGAGTTGCGCCGCTGTGGACACGGCGGTCGGTTGTGGACAGACCTGCCCTGCGCCGTGTCCTCGTGCGACACTCGGCGTCAGCAGCAGCGAGTGCTTGAGGAGCCATGACAGTGCACAGTGCCGACGGTGTCCTCGACGTCGCCCGACGAGCCAGGGCCGCGGCTCCGGCCCTCGCCACCGCCGGCCGACGGCTCAAGGACGGTGCGCTCGAGGCGATGGCGGCGGCGTTGGAGGCGCAGGCCGACCGGGTGCTCGAAGCAAACCTGGCGGACGTCGAGGCCGCCCGGGCCGACGGGGTCGCAGACTCCATGCTCGACCGGCTGCGTCTCGACCTGCCCCGGGTGGTCGCGATGGCCGACGGACTGCGTCAGCTGGTCGCCCTGCCGGACCCGGTCGGCGACGTCGTGCGGGGTTGGACGCTGCCCAACGGCCTGGACGTGCAGCAGGTACGGGTCCCACTCGGCGTCGTCGGCATCATCTACGAGGCCCGGCCCAACGTGACCGTCGACGCGGCGGGGCTGTGCCTCAAGAGCGGCAACGCCGTCCTGCTGCGAGGGTCCTCGTCGGCCCGCAGATCCAACACCGCGCTCGTCGACGTGCTGACCGAGGCCGGAGTGGCGTCCGGCCTGCCGGCCGCCGCGGTGCAGCTGGTGCCGGGCGTCGACCGCGAGTCGGTCAAGCACCTGATGCGGGCGCGTGGTCTGGTCGACGTGCTGATCCCCCGAGGGGGAGCGGAGCTGATCCGCACCGTGGTGGAGGAGTCCACGGTCCCGGTGATCGAGACCGGCGTCGGCAACTGCCATGTGTACGTCGATGCCGGGGCCGACCTCGAGCAGGCGCTGGCCCTCGTGCTCAACGCCAAGACCCAGCGGCCGACCGTGTGCAACGCCGCCGAGACGTTGCTCGTCCATCGGGACGCCGCCGAGGCCTTCCTCCCCTCGGCGCTGCTGGCCCTCCGAGCCGCCGGCGTGACGGTTCACGGTGACGCCGCGACGGCCGCGTACGAGAGCTCGGTGGTGCTGGCGACCGAGGACGACTGGGCTCGGGAATACCTCTCGCTCGACCTCGCAGTGGCCGTCGTCGACTCGCTCGACGCAGCGCTCGAGCACATCCGGCGCTGGGGCAGTGGTCACACCGAGGCGATCGTCACCCGGTCCCAGCCCTCCGCCCGCCGGTTCACCGCCGAGGTCGACGCCGCTGTCGTGATGGTGAACGCCTCGACCCGGTTCACCGACGGCGAGCAGTTCGGCTTCGGCGCCGAGATCGGCATCTCGACCCAGAAGCTGCACGCCCGGGGACCGATGGGCCTGCGCGAGCTGACCACCACCAAGTACGTCGTCGTCGGCGACGGCCAGATCCGCGGGTGAGCGGCCAACGGCGCAGGGTGGGCGTCATGGGTGGGACGTTCGACCCGATCCATCACGGGCACCTCGTGGCGGCGAGCGAGGTGCAGGCGCTGTTCTCCCTCGACGAGGTCGTCTTCGTTCCCACCGGCGAGCCCTGGCAGAAGGGCGAACGGGTGGTGTCCTCACGTGAGGACCGCTATCTCATGACCGTGATCGCCACCGCCGCCAACCCCCGGTTCTCGGTCAGCCGGCTGGACATCGACCGGCCGGGTCCGACCTACACGACGGACACGCTGCGTGACCTCCGGGACGAGCGGGGACCCGACGTGGAGCTGTTCTTCATCACCGGCGCGGACGCCCTGGCGCAGATCCTGCACTGGCACCGGGCCGGGGAGCTCTTCGACCTCGCGCACTTCGTAGGCGTGACCCGGCCCGGTCACACACTCTCCGACCCCGGGCTGCCTCAAGGTGGCGTCAGTCTGGTCGAGGTACCGGCTATGGCCATCTCTTCGACCGACTGCCGCGAGCGCGTGGCCCGGTTACTGCCTGTCTGGTATCTCGTCCCGGACGGTGTCGTGCAGTACATCCAGAAGCGAGACCTCTACCGGGTGCAAGCGTGAGCAAGCACGGCGGCCACCGTCGGCGCGGCCGAGCCACCCCGGCTGAGCCGGTCGCCGACGCCGTGGCCGAGCAGACCTTGTCGGCGCTGCCGGCTCCGCCTGCGCCGCCGCCCCCGCTCACCGCTTCGGTGGGTCCGCTGCCGAGCCCGCCCGCGGCTCCGCCCGGCGCCGTGTCGACGCTGGCGCCGAGGACGGCTGCACCCATCACGGCGGCGCCACCGGTCGTTCCGCGGCCGGTGCCCACCCTGGTGCCGACCGGGCGCGGCCAGCGCAAGGCCGCCCGGCGTGAGGAGCGACGCAAGCATCTGCGCACGGCGTCCGTCGGCGGCGGAGTGCTGGTAGCGATCGGCGCCGTTGTCGCCGGGATCCTGGTCACCAGCGGTGGCGGATCCGGCCAGCCGGCGCCCGCCGTCGCCTCGGCTGCCCGTACACAGCACACGGTCCTGTTGTCCCTCGCGCCGGCCAACGGCCAGGCGCTGGACAGCTATCTGCTCGCTCACGACAGCGCCGGGGCCGGCCAGGGCGTCGTCGTCCTGGTGCCGTCGAACATCGTCACCGACGTGGCCGGGCGCGGCAGCATGCCGCTCGGCGGAGCCGCAGCGCTGGGTCCGGAGGTGGCCGGGGAGACGCTGTCGGACCTGATCAGCGTCACGGTCGACGGCAACTGGGTGCTGACCCCGGAGGCGCTCAGCGCCCTGGTCGACCACCTCGGCGGCATCACCGCGAACATCGCGAGCGACATCCTGGTCAACGGTCAGGTCGTGGTCGCCAAGGGCGACGGCCAGCTGCTCAACGGAGCCCAGGCGGCAGCCGTGGCGAGCTACTCGGCTCCGGACGAGCCCTCGGTCGCCCGGTTGACCCGGTTCCAGAGCGTTCTCACCGGGATCGTCGGCAAGCTCGGCACGGATCCCGCCACCGTCGCCACGGTGCTCGCCGGGCTGGCATCCGGGTCGGCGCTGGGCACCAACACCGCCGTCGTCAGCCAGGTGCTTGCCGGGCTCGACGCGGACGTCAAGGGCCAGAACGTGATCTACACCACGCTGCCCACCACGGTCCTCGACACCGGCGACCAGACCGAGCGACTGGCCGCCGACGGCACCCAGGTGGCGACGATGGTCGAGCAGTACTTCGCCAAGTCGGTCCCGCAGGGCCGAGTGGCCGGCCGCAACCGGGTCATCGTCCTGAACGGGACCGGGGCCCTCGGCCTCGGCCAGAGCGCCCGGGAGCGGCTGACGGCGCACGGTCTGGTCTTCGTACGCTCGGCCAACCAGCCCGGGTTCGGCTACGCCCACAAGACCTCGGTGGTCCTGGTGCCGGACGGGACGCCGGACTCGATCGCCTCCGGTCGCCGGGTTGCCGCCGCGCTGGGGCTGCCGGCCTCCGATGTCGAGACCAGCACGGTGGACACCACGGCCGCCGATGTCCTGACCATCCTGGGCAGCGACTACAAGCCGTGATTCGCCGGGTCGTGAGAGGCTGGTAGGGTCCCGTCCCCTGCAGCGAAGAAGTCTCCCTGTGACCGCAACACCCCGTGCCGTCGAGCTCGCCACCGCAGCCGCCCTCGCCGCGTCGGACAAGCAGGCCACCGACATCGTGATCCTCGACGTCAGCGAGCCGCTCGTCATCACCGACGCGTTCGTGCTCGCCTCAGCCTCCAACGACCGTCAGGTACGGGCCGTGGTGGACGAGGTCGAGGAGCGGTTGCGCCTGATCGGCGCCAAGCCGCTGCGTCGCGAGGGGCACCAGGAGGGCCGCTGGGTGCTGCTCGACTTCGGCGACATCGTCGTCCACGTACAGCACGCCGAGGAGCGCGAGTTCTACCGGCTCGAGCGGCTGTGGAAGGACTGCCCGGTGATCGAGTTCGTCGACCCGGACCGTGAGCGTGCCGCGGCCGGAGCCGACTCCTGAGCGGATCCGGCCTGGATGGGCGCCGGATCCTGCTGTGGCGCCACGGCCGTACCCAGTGGAATGCCGACGGCCGGTTCCAGGGCCAGCTCGACTCCGAGCTCGACCCGACCGGCCTGGCGGCCCTCGCCACCGCAGCCTCCGTGCTCGCCTCGTTGACCCCCGACCTGGTCGTCACGTCATCGGCGGGGCGGGCGAGGGCGAGCAGCCGCTACCTGGAGCGGGCCCTCGGGCTGACCGCGACCGCCGACGACCGGCTCCGCGAGATCCACCTCGGCTCCTGGCAGGGGCTGACCCGCGACGAGGCTGCGTCGCGCTACCCCGAGGAGTACGAGGCCTGGGTACGCGGTGACGACGTACGCCGCGGTGACGGCGAGACCTACGCAGAGGTGGGCGTACGGGCTGGTGCCGCGCTGGATGACGCTCTGGCGCTCGTACCAGGGGGTGGGCTGCTGGTGGCGGTGACCCATGGCGGCACCGCGCGCGCGGTCATCGGGTCTGCACTGGGTCTTGCGCCTTCGGACTGGTGGCGGTTCGCCCCGCTGGGGAACGCGCGCTGGTCGGTGCTGCTCGAGACCGAGCGCGGTTACCGGCTGGCCGAGCACAACGCCGGGGTCACCGAGCGCTACTCGGCGCTGGTCGAGGCCGGCGACGACGCTCGCCCGGTCGAGACGGTCCAGTCCCCGGGACGCTGAGCCGCTCGGCGAGTCGACGGATCCGGGGATCCTGCATACTGTGGGGGACCGCTGTTGGCCCCTGGGGACTGCAGCACGGGGCTGTGGCGCAGCTGGTAGCGCACTTGCATGGCATGCAAGGGGTCAGGGGTTCGAATCCCCTCAGCTCCACC
>JAWWOM010000400.1:0-4101 GCA_033851655.1 Frankiales bacterium | reverse complement strand
ACCACCTCCTCCGCTGAGGCCGACGTCATCGCCAGCTACGACCTCGGGGCCAACTGCTTCTTGACCAAGCCGGTGGATGTCGGTCAGTTCCTCAAGGTGGTCCAGTCGATCGAGAACTTCTGGTTCGGTGTGGTCCGGCTCCCTCCACGCTGACGCGGTTCGCGCAGCCATCCGACCTCCGCGCCCGGAGGCCGTAACGGAATCTCAGGGCGGTTGCTCGGCCGTCCGGCCGTCGACGTCGGCAGAGACAAAGCACGTCCAGGGGGCACCGTGTCGAGTTTCACCCTCGAGCCACTAGCCGTAGAACCGTTGCGCATCCTGCTGGTCGAGGACTCGTCGGCCGACTCCGACCTGCTGGTTGCGATGCTCGAGCAGGAGCTGCCCGGTGCGCTGGTCGCCGTCTCGACCAGCGTCGCCGAGGCGGTGCCGATGCTGGCGGGTGCCCTGGACATCGCCATCACCGACCTCTCGCTGCCCGACGCCGAAGGCCTGCAGGCGCTCACGGCCATCCTGCAGGCGCGGCCGGACATCGCAGTGGTCGTGATGACCGGAAAGCGCGACCATCAGCTGGCGCTGGCTGCGCTCTCGGAGGGGGCCGAGGACTACCTGGTCAAGGGCTCGCTCAACGCCCGCTCCGTAGCGACAGCCGTTCTGTACGCGGCCCGGCGTCGCAATGTGGAACGCGAGACCTACCGGTACGAACGCCTCGCGCTGGAGCTGCTCGACGCCATCGACGCTCCCACCTGCGCCGTCGATCAGCGCGGGTCCATCATCGCGGTGAACCGTGCCTGGAAGGCGTTTTCGGTCGAGAACGGAGGTGACGCACAGCGTACGGGAGTTGGCGTGAGCTATTTCGACGTGTGCGAACCGACGATCACGGCCACCGCCGGCGCGGCGCCTGAGGTGGCCAAGGGGCTACGCCGCGTCCTGGCCGGGACGCTGGACCGGTATCAGTTCGACTATCCGTGCCACGGTCCGGACCAGGAACGCTGGTTCAGCCTGCGGATCGCCCGGCTGCCGGAGACCGCCGGCGCCGTGCTCACCCACATGGACATCTCAGCAGCCAAGCTGGCGGAGGGTGCCTTGTCGCACTCGAGCCTGCACGATGTCCTGACCGGTCTGCCCAACCGGACGCTGCTCTTCGACCGGCTCCAGCAGGCCCTGGTGGCTACCGCTCGCAGTCGGCGACAGCTGGCCGTGGCCTTTCTCGACATCGACCAGTTCAAGCGGGTCAACGACAGCCTCGGCCACGGAGCAGGCGACGAGCTGCTGGTGGCCATCGCGGCCCGGCTCAGGGAGAGCCTCCGCGACGGCGACACGCTGTCCCGGTTCGCCGGCGACGAGTTCGTCGTCGTCTGGCCCAGCCTCGACTCGCTCGACGAGGCCGGCATGCTGGCCGAGCGGCTCAGCTGTGCCTTCGACGAACCCTTCCAGCTGGGCGTGTCCACCATCTCCGTGACCGCCAGCGTCGGAGTCGCCGTCGGCAGCTCGCCGCAGTCCGCAGACGACCTGCTGCTGGCAGCTGACGCGGCCATGTACGACGCCAAGCATCACGGCAGGGGCCGGACGCGCATCTACACCGAGGAGCTCCGCGGCGGCGCGGAGGCGCGTCTGTCGCTCGAGATGGAGCTCCGCGAAGCCCTGACCCGCCAGGAGTTCGTGCTCCACTACCAGCCGGTTGTCGACCTGCAGAACAACGTCGTCAGCGGAGTGGAGGCGCTCGTACGGTGGCAGCATCCGGACGGGCTCCGCATGCCGGACAGCTTCATCCCGGTGGCGGAGGCCTGCGGATTCATCGTTCCCCTCGGTGCCTGGGTGCTGGAGGAAGCCTGTCGTCAGGCGGCCGCATGGGCCGCTGACGGTGTCCTCCTCAACGTCGCGGTCAACCTGTCGGTACGCCAGGTGGCCCACCCCGACATCGTGCCGACCATCGCCCGTGCCCTGAGGCGCTCCGGTCTCGCGCCGGCGCGGCTGATGGTCGAGATCACCGAGTCAGCAGTGATGGAGGACGCCGAGGCGGCACTGGTGGCGCTGTCCAGCATCGCGGAGATCGGCACCGAGGTCGCGATCGACGACTTCGGGACCGGCTACAGCTCGCTGGTCTATCTCAAGCGCTATCCCATCCACGCGCTGAAGCTGGACCGGTCCTTCGTGGCCGGCATGGGGATCAACGGGCAGGACGACGCCATCGTCGCCAGTGTGGTCAACCTGGCGCACGCGGTCGGCGCGGTCTGCATCGCCGAGGGCGTGGAGACCCAGCAGCAGCGGGCAGCCTTGCGGGCGCTCGGATGCCAGTCGGCGCAGGGCTTTCTCTTCGGTCCCGGCGTCCCTGCGGACCAGCTTGTCTCGACCATGCGGGACTGTGAGGCCCTGATGTCCAGAGATGGCGACGGTGCGGCCGACTCGCTGCCCTGGGCCCCACCTCCGATCCCTCGCGCCTCTTGGTTCCCGGCCACCGCCGATGACCGGCCATTCGGTCGCCTCGGCCGGCTCGCCTTGCGGGTCCTGGATGTTCCGCTGGCTTTCCTGACCGTCTCGGCCGCTGCCTCGGATCCGGCCCGAGCCGTCACCGAATGGAGCTTTGCCGACCCGGAGCAACGCAGGACGGGCGCCGGCGACGCGTTCAGCCGCCAGCTGGCAGCTTCGGGCCGGTTGATCGTGGTCACCGACGTCTCGGGGGATGTGCGCACCCGCAAGGATGCGTGGCTCGAGGCAACCGGGATCAAGTCGCTCGTGGGATTCCCGTTGCAGGCCCGCGGCGGGGAGGTGCTCGGCATGCTCTGCGTCGGTGACTTCAAGCGCCGCGCCTGGACCGACGACAACCTCGAGGTGCTGGCCGCGCTGGCCGAGATCGCCATCAGCAAGGCGAAGCTGCGCGGCACGGCGCGGCTCTCGGACCTGACGGCCGCGCTCCTGCAGCGCAGCATGTTGACCGACCTGCCGGAGGTCGAACACCTGGAGCTGATCGCTCGCTACCTGCCGGCGCAGGACAACGCGAAGATCGGTGGTGACTGGTACGACTCCTTCGTGCTGCCGGACGGAGTCACGGCGCTGGCGATCGGTGACGTCGCCGGTCACGACATGCCGGCCGCCGCAATCATGGGTCAGCTGCGTAACCTGCTCCGCGGCATCGCCTGGCACACGAATGCTGCACCACACCAAGTGATCTCCGGGCTGGACAGGACTGCGCACGGCTTGGGCGTGACCGATCTCGCGACCGTGATCTATGCCCGGATCGAGCCGACGCACACGGGCGGCTGGCGGGCCCGCTGGGCCAACGCCGGACACCCTCCTCCGCTCCTCGTGCTGGCGACCGGCGAGACCCGGTACCTCGACCGGCCCTCGGGGCTGCTCCTTGCGTTCGGCGACGCACAGCACACCGACGGACTCGTCGACCTGCCGCCGATGTCGACCCTCCTGCTCTACACCGACGGGCTGGTCGAGTCCCGTACCGTTGACATCGACCAGGGACTCGAGCAGCTGCAGCGTGCAGCTGCTGTCGCGGCCACGTGGTCTCTGGAACGCCTCTGCGGGCACGTGCTCGCCGAGCTGGCCAGCGACACCAACGAAGACGACGTGACCCTGCTGGCAGTGCGAACCCCTGGCCACGGAGCGATTCCGCTGCTCGCTACCGGCAGAGCCACTGGCCCCACCGCGCTCAGGCCCGGCCGATACGGCGGCCGGTCACCTCGATCGGGCTGATGCCGACGATGGTGCGCCGGTCGTCGCCGACCCAGGGACGTACCAGATCGTTGTGGTCGCCTTCGCGTTCGTCCTCCTCGAGCACGATGCGGCATGGCCCCTGGCAGAGCACGCTCCAGCCGGACTGTGACTCCTCGTCGATGTCGTCCGCCTCGAAGCTAACCGTACGGTTGGCCCTTGCCGTCTCTGCGAGCGGTGACATCGCTGCGGTCTGGATGACCACGCTCCTGCCCCTGAGGGTGAAGTTGACCGGCAGCACCACGGGCGGGCCATTGATGACGAACGCCACGCGGCCGACGGGTACGGATCCCAGGAGCAGCAGGCACTCCGGCGTGGTCAGCCGTGACACCACCTTCGGCGACGTCGGCCCTGCCGCCCGGCTGTCGTGGCGTGAGAAGT
>JAWWOM010000365.1:0-2584 GCA_033851655.1 Frankiales bacterium | reverse complement strand
AGCTCCTGACGGCGTTCGTGCAGCTCGATGAAGACCCCGACCTTGGCCCGCAGCACCCACGGGTCAAAGGGTTTGGCGAGATAGTCGACGCCACCGGCGGTGTAGCCGCGGTAGGCCTGGTGCGCCTCACCGTCGATCGCAGTGAGGAAGACGATGGGGATGTGGCTGGTCCGCTCACGCGCCTTGACGTGGGCGGCCGTCTCGAAACCGTCCATCCCCGGCATCTGGACGTCGAGCAGGATCAGGGCGACCTCCTCGACCAGCAACCGCTTGAGCGCTTCCTCACCCGAGGTGGCGCGCAGCAGCTCATGGCCCAGCCCGGACAGGATCGCCTCCAGCGCCAACAGGTTCTCCGGCCGGTCGTCCACGATGAGGATCTTGGACGGCGTCGCCGGGCCGAGCTGTTCGATCATGCGCCCTCGCCGGTGCTGCGCCGGCCGGCCAGCCAGGACCGCATGACTGTGAGCAGGCGGTCGAGGTCAACCGGTTTGGTGATGTAGTCACTGGCACCGGCCAGCAGGCTCTTGTCCCGGTCACCCGGCATCGCCTTCGCGGTCAGGAACAGCACCGGCAGGTCGGCGAAGCCGGCCGTCGACCGGATCTCCGCCGTGGTCTCGTTGCCGTCCATGTCCGGCATCATCACATCCATCAGCACCAGGTCGACCTCCGGGTGCTGATGCAACAGCTCGATGCCGCTACGGCCGTTGTCCGCGTACAGCACCGACATGCCGTGCAGCTCCAGCGCACTGGTCAGGGCGAAGACGTTGCGTACGTCGTCATCGACCACCAGCACCTGGGCCCCCAGCAACGGGTCGGCAGCTCCGAGGTCGCGCTGGGCGCTCGCCACGTCGGTCAACATCGGCACCTGGAGCCGGGTCAGCACCGGAGTGACGTCCGGCACCGGCTCGGTCTCGACGTCGTCGAAGGGGTAGACGGCCGGTACGTACAGGGTGAACGTGCTGCCGGCTCCCGCCTCGCTGGTCACCGCGATCGCGCCGCCGAGCAGCCGGGCGATCTCGCGGGAGATGGACAGCCCAAGGCCGGTGCCACCGTACTTGCGGCTGGTGGTGCCGTCGGCCTGCTGGAACGCCTCGAAGATGAGCTTGAGCTTCTCGGCCGGCACCCCGATGCCGGTGTCGGTGACGCTGAAGGCAAGCACCGTGTCGGCGTCGTTCAGGGTGGGCGCCGAGAACAGCATGTGCCCTGGTGCCGCGGCGATCGACAGCCGGACGCTGCCCGACTCGGTGAACTTCAGGGCGTTGCTGAGCAGGTTCTTGAGCACCTGCTGGAGCCGCTGCTCGTCGGTGACCACGGAGGGCGGCAGCCCCTCGGCGACCTCGACGACGAGCTGCAGGCGCTGCTGCTCCGCCAGTGGCCCGAAGGTGCTCTCGACGTACTGGCACACCTCGGAAAGAAACACCGGCGCCGGGTGGACGTCCATCTTGCCGGCCTCGACCTTGGACAGGTCCAGGATGTCGTTGATCAGGGACAGCAGGTCGCTGCCGGCGTTGTGGATGGTACGGGCGAACTCGATCTGCTTGGCGCTGAGATTGCGCTCCGGGTTGTCGGCCAGCAGCTTGGCCAGGATCAGCAGGCTGTTCAGCGGCGTCCGCAGCTCGTGGCTCATGTTGGCCAGGAACTCCGACTTGTACTGGGAGGACAGGGCCAGCTGCTCCGCCTTCTCCTCGAGGCCGAGCCGGGCCATCTCGATCTCCCGGTTCTGGATCTCGATGCTGCGGTTCTGCTCGCCGAGCAGGGCGGCCTTGTCCTCGAGCTCGGCGTTGGTGCGCTGGAGCTCCACCGACTGCACCTGCAGCTCCTGCGCCAGTCGCTGTGACTGCTCGAGCAGCTCCTCGGTGCGCACGTTGGCGATGATGGTGTTCAGGACGACGCCGATCGTCTCGACCAGCTGCTCGAGGAAGCCGGTGTGCATCTCGCTGAAGCTCTGGAACGAGGCCAGCTCGATGACCCCGAGGACCTGCTCCTCGAACAGCACCGGGAGTACGAAGACGTCCGCCGGCGGCGCCTCGCCGAGACCGCTGCGGACGGTCAGGTATCCGCCGGGGACGTCGTGGACGCGCATCGACCGCTTGTCGAAGGCGGCCTGCCCGATCAGCCCGTCGCCGAGGAAGAACCGGGCGTCCTTGCGGGCTGCCCCATAGCTGGCCGCGAGCCGCAGGACCGGCTGCTCCTCCGCCTGCTCGACCAGGAAGAACGCGCCTTGGACCGCCTCGACGACAGGGGTGACCTCACTCATGATCATCTGCGTGACCGCCTGCAGGTCGCGCTGTCCCTGCAGCCGGCCGCCGATGCGGGCCAGGTTGGACTTCAGCCAGTCCTGCTGGGCGTTGATGTCGGTGGTGGAGCGGAGGTTGGCGATCATCTGGTTGATGTTGTCCTTGAGCTCCGCCACCTCACCCTGAGCCTCGACGGTGATGCTGCGGGTCAGGTCGCCCCGGGTGACAGCCGTCGACACCTCGGCGATGGCCCGCACCTGCGTGGTCAGGTTGCCGGCGAGCTGGTTGACGTTCTCGGTGAGATGCCGCCAGGTGCCGGAGACGCCGGCGACCTCGGCCTGGCCGCC
>JAWWOM010000353.1:0-3639 GCA_033851655.1 Frankiales bacterium | reverse complement strand
GAGCTGTCGGGAGGTCAGCAGCAGCGCGTGGCTTGCGCCCGGGCACTGCTGAGCAGGCCGGCGATCGTGTTCGCCGATGAGCCCACCGGCAACATCGACTCTCGAGCCGGTGCTGAGGTCCTGACTTTCCTACGGCGCTCGGTCAGGGAACTCGGTCAAACAGTTGTCATGGTCACTCACGACCCGGTCGCGGCGTCGTACTCCGACCGGGTCGTGTTCCTCGCGGACGGTCTCGTCGTCGGCGAGCTCACAGATCCCACAGCAGAGTCCGTACTCGATCGCATCAAGTCCCTCGAGAAGGTGCCAGCGTGATCAGGGTGACGATGCGTAGTTTGCTGGCACGCAAGCTACGGCTGGTGCTCTCCGCCATGGCGGTGGTGCTCGGCGTGTCCTTCGTCGCAGGATCGCTGACGCTGACGGACACCTTGGGTCGAGTCTTCGACAACCTGTTCACGACGGTCAATGCCAAAACCGACGTGGTGGTACGCGGCCAAGTGGCGATCGCCGGCGAGACCGGCCTCGCCGCCCAGCGGCAGCCGGTCTCCGCTGCGCTGCTGCCCACGGTGCGCGGGGTGCCCGGGGTGCTCGCGGTTGCCGCCGACACCAGCGGTTATGCGCAGGTCGTCCTGCGCAGCGGGAAGGCCTACAGCACCGGAGGGGCTCCATCGATGGGGCGGACCTACGACGGCAACCCGTTGACCTCCCCGTACACCCTTCGTTCGGGTGCGGCTCCGTCAGGTCCTGACCAGGTCGCTCTCGACGCGGGGACGGCAAAGGCCGCGCATCTGCGGGCAGGCGAACAGATCTCCGTGATCCTGGTCGGCGGAGTACGACGGTTCACCCTCAGCGGCACCTTCGGTTTCGGCACGAGCGACAGCCTCGGTGGGGCCAGCATCGTCGGGTTCGACTCCGCGGTGGCCGGACAGTTCCTCGGTCGGCCCGGGGAGTACGAGCAGCTGCGCGTTGCTGCCGTTCCCGGCGTGCCCACCAGCCAACTCCGCGACCGGGTGGCCGCCGCGTTGCCGCCGGGCACCGAGGCGGTGACGGGCAAGCAGAGCGCCGCCGAAAGTGCCGATGCGATCAAGAGTGCGCTGGGCTTCTTCAACACCCTGCTCCTCGTGTTCGCGGGCGTCGCGTTGTTCGTCGGCGGGTTCCTGATCTTCAATACCTTCACCATGCTGGTGGCCCAACGCCAACGAGAGCTCGCCCTGCTGCGCGCCCTTGGCGCGAGCCGACGGCAGGTCACCAGCAGCGTCCTGACCGAGGCCCTCGTGGTCGGCGTGTGTGCGTCCGCGCTAGGCCTGGGGCTGGGCATGCTGGTGGCTCTCGGGCTCAAGGCGCTCGTCAGTGCCCTGGGCGGGACGCTGCCGGCCGGGCCGTTGGTCGTGACGGGTCGTACGATCGCCGCCAGCTTCCTGGTCGGCATAATCGTGACCGCCGTCGCAGCACTCCTCCCGGCGAGAAGGGCCTCAGCGGTACCGCCGATCGCCGCCATGCGCGAGGCAGCGCAGCCGGAGTCCAACCTCCGCCGCAGTACGGCCACCGGCGTATGCCTGCTCATTCCCGGTGTTGCCATGGTCGTCGTCGGCCTGCAAGGTCGACTGGCAACGCTCGGGCTCGGCTGTCTGATTGCCTTCCTTGGCATTGCGGCGCTGTCACCGGTGCTCAGCCGACCCATCGCCCTGACGATCGGCGCGCCGATGGCCCGCAAGATCCCCGGCCGACTGGGCCGGCTCAACGCCATGCGCAACCCCCGCCGGACGGCATCGACAGCAGCGGCCCTCATGATCGGCCTGGCGCTGGTGAGCGCCGTCAGCGTGCTGGGAGCTTCAGCCAAGGCGTCCGTGAGCGTTCTCGTGCAGAACGCCGTCGGGTCCGACCTCGTCGCGGAACAGACCAGTGGTGCCGAGGGGCTTCCTCCCGAGGTGGCTCAGCGCATCGCGAGGTTGCCCGAGGTCGGGCGTGTCGATCACCTGCGAGGCGACCGGGCCAACGTCGATGGTCGAGTGACCGCAGTGACCGCGGTGCCGGCCACTGCCGTCGGGCGCTCGGTGCTGCTGGAGCAGGTCTCCGGTGATGTGACCTCGCTGGCGCCTGGCCGGGTGCTCGTGGCCCAGGACCAAGCAAAGATGCATCATCTGACTGCCGGAGCCCGCGTCACGGTGATCCTGCCCCGAGGCGGCGCGCGCCAGCTGACGGTGGCGGGCATCTACAAGACCAACCAGTTGGCTGGGCCGTACCTGCTCGATTCCTCGGCGGCACAGTTCTTCGAGACGACTCTGGACGGTGCCGTCCTGATCTCGGGTCGCCAAGGAGTCGCCGCTGCCACCTTGCGCACGGCTGTCGACCGCGCAACCGCCGACATGCCAACGGTCGTCGTGTTCGACCGCAAGGAGGTCGCGGCGAACGCTACCCGGCAAATCGACACGGTGATTGCGTTCATCAATGTGTTGCTGCTGCTGTCGATCGGCATCGCGGTGCTCGGCATAGTGAACACGCTCGCTCTTTCGATCATTGAGCGCACGCGAGAGCTTGGACTGCTGCGTGCTATCGGCCTGGGCCGGATGCAGACCCGGCGCATGATCAGCGTCGAGGCCGTCATTGTTTCGCTCTTCGGCGCCCTCCTGGGCATTGCGGTCGGCACTGCCTTGGGGATCGCGCTGCAGAACGCCCTGAACGGCCAGGGGATCACCGAGCTCGCGGTTCCCTACCCCCGGCTGGCGATATTCGTCCTCGCCGCCGGCGTCGCCGGGATGCTGGCTGCGGTGATGCCCGCCCGCCGGGCCGCGCGACTCGACGTCCTGCGCGCTATCGCCACCTGAACTGCGGCGTCGTCCTGGGCCTGGGGACAGCTCAAGCGCAGTCCCGCACCGGCGTCCGCGACGGAGTTTGCGTCCGCTGGCCGCTGTCCGCGCCGTGCCGGATGGTGCTGCCCAGGCCGGATGCAGTTCCCATTACTCGGAGTTGCTTAGAGCTGTGCATTGCAGGAATGAGTCAAGGTCTGCAGGGGTGGGCCGCCTGGGGATCGAACCCAGAACCCGCGGATTGGAAGTACCGTCGAGTCGATGCCGGACGAGGACGGCTGAGACTCCGCTGTGCCGCCCACGCCGGTGACGGGTGGCGAAAATGCCGGCGAGTCCCGGCCAGGTTCTCTGTTGCTTGACCAGGCCGTGCTCACGGCGCTCACCTGCGTGCACTGCCCGCGTCAGGGCTGCCGCGCGGGGACGGCCCCGCCCAAGCTCAAGATCGGGCGGGCAGCGGCCGATTTGGCAACATGATCCGGATGCGGTTCGTCACCATGTTCAGCCTGTTCGTGGTGTTCCTGGCCAGCTATGCGGCGTACGAGCACCGTGCACCGGCCTTCACCGGCGCCACCGACCCCGCGCATGTGTCCGCCGCGAAGGCAATGCTCAAGACATTGCCGACGCCGGCCAGGATGACGCTGGACCCGTACGGGACCGGCTGCAACATCACCGGGTTGTACTGCTTCACCAGCAGCTCGGTCGAACCCGAGGCGGCCTCGGCCGCGACAACCGCCGCGTTGGTAGCGCACGGCGGACGGGTGCGCAGCCACGTCTGTGGCGGTCGTGATCTTGTCGAGCACGCCTGCCAGGTCATCGTGGACTACCACGGCTCACG
>JAWWOM010000347.1:0-3043 GCA_033851655.1 Frankiales bacterium | reverse complement strand
CGACCGCCGAGCCCGTGCCGCCCGTGCCGACCGGCGAGCCCGTGCCGCCCGTGCCGACAGCGGCAGTGCACCCGGTCGTTCCCGAGGCGCCGTGCCCGACCGACGCGACCTGCCCGCCGATGTCCCTGCCAGCAGCGTCGACCTCGACGGCGCCCGAGCCGACCGGGGTCCCGGTTACCTCAAGTGGCTGACGCCACCAGGCTCACCGTTTCCGGCGCCGAACCAGTGGGGGACGCGGGTCTCGAACTCCGCCGCCTCGTCTGACCGCAGCACCAGCTCGAGGGTCGGCCGACGTCGTCCTGCCTCCATCTGCTGGTACGGCAATGGCACTTGTCAAACGCTCGAACCGGAGGCACGGTTTGCCGATGACTGACGGATATGACGTGATCGTGGTCGGCGGCGGGGCCGCTGGCCTGAGCGCCGGCCTGACCTTGGCCCGGGCCCGCCGGCGTGTGCTGGTGGTGGACGCCGGTGACCCCCGCAACGCCCCTGCCGACGGTGTGCACGGCTTCCTGTCCCGCGAGGGTGTGGCACCGGCCGAGCTGCTGGCCGCGGGGCGGGCCGAGCTGCTCAACTTCGGCGGGGAGCTGCGCGCGGGCAAGGCCACTGCCGCCCGGGTCATCGAGAACGGCTTCGAGGTGGACATCGACGCGGACGTCGTACGGGCCCGGCGGCTGATCGTCGCCACCGGGTTGGTCGACGAGCTGCCCGACCTGCCGGGGCTGCGGGAACGGTGGGGCCGCGACGTCCTGCACTGCCCGTACTGCCACGGCTGGGAGGTGCGCGACCAGCGGATCGGCGTGCTCGCCAGGGGTCCGCTGTCGGTGCACCAGGCCCAGCTGTTCCGGCAGTGGTCCGCCGACGTCTCGCTGTTCACCCACACCCACGACGGGCCGACCGACGAGCAGCTCGAGCAGCTGGCAGCTCGCGGGATCCGCGTCGTGCCAGGCGAAGTCACCGAGGTGGTCGTTGCCGGCGGTCGGCTGAGCGGGCTCAGGATCGCCGACGACTCGGTCGTCGGACTCGATGCTGTCGTCGTCGGGCCGCGCATGGCCGCTCGTTCCGAGGTCCTCGAGTCGCTCGGCATCGAGCCGGCCGACCTCGAGTACGAGGGACACGTGGTCGGCACCTACATCGCCGCCGAGTCGACCGGCAGGACCGAGCTGGCCGGCGTCTACGTCGCCGGCAACGTCGCCGACCTCCAGGCCCAGGTGATGGCGGCAGCCGCTGCCGGTGTCAAGGTTGCCGCCGCCGTGAACGCCGACCTGATCGAGGAGGAGATCACGGCGGCCGTCGCCCGGCACCGCGGATAGACCTGTTCAGCTGTACTCGTCGTGGCGGCGCCACCAGATGCCGGTCTCGTTGCGACCGAGGGGCGCGCGGTCGAGCCACTGGTACATGCCCCAGATGCCGTCGAGCCCGCGCTCGTACGACGAATAGGTGTGATGGACGACCCCGTCTTCGAGCACGAACGCGCTCAGGCCGGGCCCCTGTTGCCGGTACGTCGGCCAGTCCGTGCCCACGCTCGACGCGATCTCGGTGAGGAACGGGATCTCCTCGCCGGTCTCCGACGGCCGCACGTCCATCGACCGGTAGTTGTACTCGACGGATCCCGACTGCCACTCCTGCTCGCTGTGCGTGACCCGGAAGTCGTAGTTGAAGTCGGTGTCGGCCGAGGACGCCCAGGGGAAGCTCCAGCCCATCCGCCGCTTGTAGGCCTGCAGCTTCGCGAGCGGGGCCTGAGACACCGCGCAGAGCGTGACGTCGTGATTTGCCAGGTGGACGACGGAGCCGTTGAAGCCGTCCGCGATGGCCGAGCAGGAAGGACAGCCTGCCTGGTAGTCGGGGCCGAACATGAAGTGGTAGATCAGCAGCTGCGAGCGACCGCTGAACAGGTCGGCGAGGGACGCCGTGCCCGCGTCGGTCGCGAATCGGTACTCCTTGTCGAGGGCGACCCAAGGCAGCTCCTGGCGTTGTCTCGCCACCTCGTCGCTGCGCCGGGTCAGCGCCTTCTCGGCCTCGAGCAGCTCCAGCCGGGCCGCGAGCCATTCCGCACGTGTTCCGGTCTTGTGATCGGTCATGGTTCTCTCCTTCTCGTGGTGACAACAGCGGGGGATGGTCGGCGGCACCGAGGACGTCACATCGGTGGCGTGAGCCCGGGAACGGACGAAGGCGCGATGACGATCAGCAGCCCGAGCCCGACGGTCGCCAGTGCCAGCGGCACGTCGATCGCGGCTCTCGCCGGCAGCAGCTTCTGGACGAGGGCGACGATGGCGATCACGGACATCCAGGTGAGGCTCATGACGCTGAGCGCCACGAGGATCAACATCAGTCCGATGCTCGAGCCCAGGCAGTAGACGCCGAACTCGAATCCGGAGCGGACACTCTCCCGGCAGCGCCGGCGGAAGTGCGCCTTGACCGGCGTGAACTCGTAGACACCCGCCGCGACCGCCACCGCACCGGCGGCGAACGATCCGTGCGGCCGGTACAACGCATAGACGGCCACACCCGCGAGGGTCCAGACGGCGAGGTACGCCCCGATGAACAGCGGCACGGTACGCAGCCGACCGCTGGCCTGTGCGCGTCTCGCCACCGCCGGGGCCGCGCCGGGCAGCATCATCGCCGCCATCATCGACACCCACAGGGTGATGAAGAACGCGAAGGAACCGAGCCGGGTCGCCAGGCCCATGTCCATCCCGTTCATCTGCCGGATCGCGACCACCCATGCTGCGGCGGCGAGCCCGAGCGTCGCGGTCAGCGCGGCATGGCGAAGTTGCACCGTGTTCTCCCTCTGCTCATGACCGGACGGGCTCGCCATCCCGCTAGTGCGAGTCGCGCTCCGCTGCCTCAGCGATGCGCTTGATGGTTGCCAGCCGTCGATCCCAGTCGGCCGCGAGACCGGCCATCCACCGCGCCGTGGCGTCCAGTGCCGCCGGCCGTACCGCGTACCGCACCTCGCGGCCGACCCGGCGACCGGAGACCAGCCCGGCGGCGTCCAGCACGTTGAGGTGCTTGACCACCGCCTGCCGGGAGACGGGGAGCC
>JAWWOM010000340.1:0-12114 GCA_033851655.1 Frankiales bacterium | reverse complement strand
CTCGCGTTCCCGGTCGCCGACCCGGCGACCGCCCAGGTGGCCCTCGCTGCCATCGCCAAGGCCCCGGGCAACTTCGCGGCCATCGCGAAGAAGTACTCCAACGACCCGAACTACGGCAACCGGGGCGGTGACATCGGCGTGATCGCGCTGTCGGGGCTGCCGGCGGAGATCACCAGCCTCAAGGTCGGCCAGTCCGCCATGGTGACGATCCAGACCACCATCCTGGTCGTCCAGCGCGGGGCGCCGCGCGACCAGGGCGACCTCAACGCCGGCCTCGCAGCGATCAAGGTGAACGTCAACCCGCGGTTCGGCGCCTGGACCCTCGACCCGACCACCAACAGCTATTCGGTCAAGCCGGCCGCGAGCGACATCGTGGCGCCGTTGCCGAGTGGCGCCGCCAGCGCCGCCCCGTCGACCGTCGACAGCCAGCCCCCGGCCAGCCCGGCCCCGGCGGCGTCGGCACCGGCCTCTGCACCCGCGTCCGCACCGGCCTCCGCACCGGCCTCCGCACTGCCGTCGGCGTCCGCACTGCCGTCCGCCACCACTGCCCCGTCCGCCTCTGCCGCCCCGTCGGCCGCCCCGTCCTCCTGAAGCCGTGGCCGACCGTCTGCTCCTGGTCTCCACCAGCCCCCGGGTGGCCCCCGGCTGCCTGACCTGGGACGCCTGGCAGGCGCTGCGGTCCGGGCAGGTCTGGACGGCTGAGCAGGACCACCCGCAGCTCGCCGCCCTGGTGGCTGCCGGGATCCCGGTCGAGGTCCTGCCGGCCGCGTCGGCGGCGGAGCAGGCTGCCGGCTTCCGCGGGCACGCGCGCGGCGGCTCAGCCGTCTGGCTGGCCGGCACCGACGGCGACGAGCGGTTCCTGCGTGCGCTCGCCGACCTGGTCTCCCGGGAGACGGCTGCCGGGGCGACCGTCGAGCTCGAGGTGGTCGCCGGCTCCTACGACCTGCCGGGCGCCCGGTTGCTCGACGCGGTTGCGGTGATGGACCGGCTGCGGTCGCCCGGTGGCTGCCCGTGGGACGCGGAGCAGACACACGCCAGCCTGGCCAAGTACCTGCTGGAGGAGGCCTACGAGGCCTACGAGGCGATCGAGGCGGAGGACAGCGAGGCGCTCCGCGAGGAGATGGGCGACGTCCTGCTCCAGGTGATCTTCCACGCCAGGCTGGCGCAGGAGCGGCCCGACGGCTGGTCGATCGACGACGCCGCCGGTGACCTGGTGGACAAGCTGGTCAATCGGCACCCGCACGTCTTCGGCGAAGGAGCGGCGGACGCGGCTGCGGTCGACGCGGACAGTCTCGACCGGACGTGGGACCGGATCAAGGCCGCGGAGAAGGGCCGCACGTCGGTCACCGACGGCGTGCCGATGGGCCAGCCGTCCCTCTCGCTGGCCGCCAAGCTGCAGCGCCGGGCCCTGCGTGGTGGGTTGCCGGCCGACCTGCTCGCCGTCGGCCTCGGTGAGGAGGCGGGGGACCGACTGTTCGCGCTGGTGGCCGAGACCGTGGCCGCGGACCTCGAGGCCGAGGCAGTCCTGCGTGAGGCGGCCGCGCGGTTCCGGGCCAGGGTCCTCGACGCTGAGCAGCGGATGCGCGCCGAGGGCATCAGCTGGCGCGAGGCCTGGCGGGCCTAGGAGACCGGGAGCTGGTTGCGGTCGGAGGGGGCCGGTGAGGGTGAGGGAAGCGCTCGGTGGTCCAGCGCGAGCGTCTCGTCACCTGCCGCCTTGTCCGGCGGTGCCTCGCGGCTGATCGGTGCGGTGATGTGGAAGACCGCGCCTTCACCCGGCGTGCCGTCGACCCAGATCCGGCCGCTCATCGCCTCGATCAGCTGGCGGGCGATGTGCAGGCCGAGGCCGGTGCCTCTGGTCGTGCTGGTGAGCGCGTCCCCGAGTCGGCGGAACGGTTCGAAGACGACCTCGCGCTGGTCGATGGGGACGCCGTCTCCCTCGTCCCGTACCGACAGCTCGACCTCATGGGCGCCCAGCCGGACGAGTACGTGGACCGGAAGCCCCGGCGGGGAGTACTTCTCGGCGTTCGACAGCAGGTTGCCGACGACCTGCTGGAGCCGGGACGGGTCGCACAGGGCCATCGCCGGGTCGTCGGGAAGCCGCAGCTCGACCGGACGGTCACTGCCGCTGGAGAAGTCGCGGGTTGCCCGGCGCACGACCTCGCGGACGTCGGCCTGCTCGAGCCGGATGTTGAACTCGCCGTGCTGCATCCGCGACACGCTGAGCAGGTCGTCGACCAGCCGCTCGAGCTGCCCGGTCTGTTCGAGCATCATCGACAGCAGGCCGTCCCGCTTGGCCTGGTCGGGCATGAAGTCCGGGCGCAGCAGCAGGGTGAGATAGCCCTTGATCGGGGTCAGCGGTGTCCGGAGCTCGTGGGACACCGTGGCGATGAAGTCCTGCTTGGCCTGCTCGACCTCGCGTTGGGCCGTGACGTCGCGGGCCACGACCACCGCGAACTGACCGGTGCCGTCGGCGTCCGGTACGGGTGAGACGGCAAGGGCAACCTCGCGGGTACGGCCGTCCGAGGTGGTCAGCACGACCGGCAACCGCAGCTGCTCGGCCTCGTAGACGTCGTGGATGAGCTGGGTGCCGTCCAGCGGCAGGCCGTTCTCGGTCATGGCGTTGAGCGCGTCGCCGAGGGGCATGCCGAGCGCCTGCTGCTGGTTGCGCCCGGTGATCAGGGTGAGCGCGGGGTTCCAGGAGCAGACCCGGCCCGACCCGTCCACCAGCAGGATGCCGTCGGAGGCGTGCTGGACGATGGCATCGAGGCGGCCGCGCTCTGCGGAGAGCTCCTCGAACAGCCGGGCATGCTGCAGCGAGATCGAGGTCTGGTCCGCGAAGGTGGCAAAGACGGTGCGCTCGCGCCGGCGCAGCTTGATCGGCCCCCGGAAGCCGATGACGAGGATGCCGAGCTGCCGCCCGACGCTCTCCAGCGGGGCGAGCGTGACGGAGTGCAGCCCCAGGGCCCGGAGCTCCTGGGCGACGACGGGCGGCGCTGACTTGAGGTGGACGTCGGTCACACCGTGCGCGGCGAGCCCCATGGCCAGCAGGCCGGGCACGCGGTGGCCCGCCATCGTGCCGTCGATCTCGAGGATGACCTCGGTGAGCTCGCTCCCGAACAGGTTCTCACCGCCCACCCGCACCGCCTGGAGGACGGCTCGCGAGTCGATCCGCTTGAGACTCAGCGTGGCTGCGTGCAGCTGGCGCCAGGTCTGGCCCTCCTGCTGGGCGCGCAGAAAATTGTTGTAGGCGAAGTAGAGCAGCAGGAAGAAGAACGGCAGGATCACCACGGTGGACCGGTTGCCGCCGCCGAGCGCGACGGTCGTGAGCCCCGCGGCGCTGTTGCCCAGGAACGTGACCACCTTGATGCGGGCACCACGCTCGAAGACGTCGCGGAAACGCCGTCGCTGGGACAGTGCGATGGCCAGGCTGACCGCCGAGCTGACCCAGACCGAGAACGCCGCTGCTGCCGCGGCCCAGGCGACGACGGTCATCCCGTCGATGTGGCTCGACGGATCGGCCCAGTCACCGGTGACGCCCCAGAAGGCGAGGTGAGCCAGGGCGGCGCCGATGCAGAAGGCGGAGGCGTTGAAGACGGTCTTGGGCCACGGCCGCGCGGCCAGCACCTGGCGGGTGGCCAGGGTCGCCGCCCCGAGGGGGATGATCCAGTTCCAGCCGACCAGGGTCACGCCCAGGATCAGAGCAGCCTCGCCCCAGGTGAACTGGTTCCCGTTGTGCCCCAGGCGGATCTCGACCAGCCGAAGGTCACCCATCAGTACGGCGGCCACCGCGCCCGCGGCCCACGTGAGCTTGAGGTCGTGGGGGCCGGTCACAGCGCCGCGCAGCGACAGCCCGAGGATCGCCAGCGCGATCACTGCCATCACGCTGATCAGGGCGCGCAGCGGTACCGGGTAGCCAGAGGCGGTCAGCTGACCGTCCGGGTCAGCGCTTACCTGGTCGGCTTCGGTCATGGGCTGCCTGGGCGGGCCGCATCCCAGGAGGCGGAGGTCCACACCTCGGAGGTCCATACCTCGGAGGTCCACACCTCGGAGGTCCATACCTCGGAGGTCCATACCTCGGAGGTCCAGGGCTGGCAGCTCGCGACCTGCTCCCCGACGATCTGGGTCGGCGCCGTGTCACCCGTGCAGATGACCTGGACGTGGGCACTGCCTCGGCTGGCCTCCAGCGATCCGACGCCGAGCGCCGAGAGGGGCTGCGTCGGGGCGGCCGATGTGCTGGCGGTGACCGCGCGCGACAGTCTCAGCTCGCCGGCTCCCTGGGCAGCTGAGCCCAGGTTGCTGATCGGGCGGGCAGTGGACTTGAGCGCGTACTTGACCTGGTCGGGCGTGAGGGAGGGCCGGGCGGCGAGGATGAGGGCGGCGCCGCCGGCGGTGACAGCCGTGGCCTGGGAGGTGCCACTGCCCCGGATGTAGCCCCCGGTCACCAGTGCCTGCGGGTTGTTGTGCTCGACCGTCGAGCCGGGTGACCGAACCGCCACCAGCGTGCGCCCGGGAGCGATGACGTCCGGCTTGCTGACCCCGTCGGCCGTCGGACCGCGCGAGGAGAAGTCGAGGCCGGCGTCGTCCCCGGAGTCGACGGTCGCCAGGTCGTTGAAGGCGCCGACGGTCACCACGGCCGGGTCGTCCCCTGGCTTGGTGATCGTCATCGGGCCGGGACCGGCGTTGCCGGCGGAGGTCACCACCGTGATGCCCATGCCCCACAACCGCTCGACCGCGAAGTCCAGCGGGTCGACCAGGCTCGACTGGTGCGAGTCACTGCCCCAGGCGAGGCTGACGACCTTGATGTTGTACTTGGCGGCGAAGGTGCCGATCCACTGCAGACCGCCCAGGACCTGGGACACGTCGGCGGCGCCGCTGCGACCGGCCACCTTGACGGAGACGATGCGGGCACCGGGCGCGATGCCGGGGTAGGCCCCGCCGGACTGCTGGCCGCTGCCGGCGATGAGGCCGGCCATGACCGTGCCGTGGCCGTAGCTGTCGTGCAGGCTGTTGCCCTCACCGGAGAGGTCCGGGCCGGCGATCAGCCGACCCGAGAGGTCAGGCACGCTGGCGACGCCGGTGTCGAGGACGGCGACCGTGACGTTCTGGCCGGTGTTGCCGTTCGCCCACACCCCCGTGGCGCGGGCGCTGGCGGCGTAGGAGGAGCCCGCGACCTCGGGGTCATAGCTGCTGCTGGCCGACTGCAGGCTCGAGTCGGGGGTGACGGACACCACCGTTGCCGACCGGTTCAGCCGGGCGGCTGCGGACGCGGAGACGCTGGCCTTGAAGCCGTTGACGATCGGTAGCGCTGCGCCGACCCGGCCCCCGGCTGCCCGTACGGCGGCAGCCGCGTCCGCGACGTGTCCGGTGCGCGCGATCACGACGGAGGAGACCCGCGGGCCTCCGGCGGAGGTCCATGCGGTGCCGGCGGCGGTGGTCGCGCCCACGGAGGTGAGCGTCACGACGGTGGTGACGAGTGTCGTCCCCGTAGCGGCAACCAGGCGTCGTACTGTGTGCGACATCCGACACGTCCCCAACAAAGTCGAGCGCGGCTAAACCGACAACCCGGAAGCAGCGGTCCCGGATGGACAAAGCGTGCCATCTAGCCATCCGGAATGCCATGGGTCATCGCGCCATCTCGGAGAAATGACGCACGCTGACGGTAATCCGACATCGGGCTCTGGTCCAGCGGTACTAGACAGATAGTTCACCGGTGTCACACCCTCCGTGATCGCCGTCGCCTGCCGTCCGGTCACGTTTAGAGCCGGTATGACCGCAATTGCCCGCCCGATTCATGGTCAAATGTCCGCATTTGACCTTTGCACACCTCGGGGCTAAGCCGAAAGAGTAAAGTACACGTGTGTAACCGTCCCGCTACCCTCCGACGATCTGCTGGGCGGTCCGGGTCAGGACCGGTGCCCGGGTGCGGGCGGCGACCCGATAGGCTGCGCCGCGAACGGATCGACGGGACATCCCCGTCCCTGAGCAAGTATGAGCGCAAGGAGTAGGCCGTGGCGACCATCGAGGCCGTTGGAGCCCGGGAGATTCTGGACTCCCGCGGCAACCCCACCGTTGAGGTCGAGGTCGCGTTGGACGACGGCACGATCGCCCGCGCCGCCGTGCCCAGCGGTGCCTCCACGGGTGCGTTCGAGGCGGTCGAGCTGCGCGACGGCGACAAGGCCCGCTACGGCGGCAAGGGGGTCCTCAAGGCGGTCGCTGCCGTGCTGGACGACATCGGGCCTGAGCTGGTCGGCTTCGAGGCCAGCGAGCAACGGCTGGTCGACCAGGCGCTGATCGACCTGGACGGTACGGCCAACAAGTCCAAGCTGGGCGCCAACGCGATCCTCGGCGTGAGCCTCGCGGTGGCCCGCGCGGCCGCCGAGTCGGCCCAGCTGCCACTGTTCCGGTACGTGGGCGGCCCCAACGCCCATGTGCTGCCGGTGCCGATGATGAACATCGTCAACGGTGGTTCGCACGCGGACTCCAACGTCGACATCCAGGAGTTCATGATCGCGCCGATCGGCGCTGCCACCTATGGCGAGGCCCTGCGTTGGGGCGCGGAGACCTACCACGCGCTCAAGGGCGTGCTGAACAGCCGCGGCCTCTCGACCGGACTCGGTGACGAAGGCGGCTTCGCCCCCAACCTGGACAGCAACCGGGCCGCCCTCGACCTGATCCTCGAGGCCATCGCCATCGCCGGATTCACCGCGGGTCGCGACATCGCGCTCGCCCTCGACGTGGCGGCCAGCGAGTTCTTCAACGACGGCGGCTACCAGTTCGAGGGCGTGCAGAAGTCCGCCGCCGAGATGACGGCCTACTACGCCGACCTGGTCGCCAACTACCCGCTGGTCTCCATCGAGGACCCGCTGAACGAGGACGACTGGTCGGGCTGGGCCGAGATGACCGGGCAGCTGGGCGGCAAGATCCAGATCGTCGGCGACGACCTGTTCGTCACCAATCCCGAGCGGCTCGCCCGTGGCGTCAAGGAGCTCTCCGCCAACGCCCTGCTGGTCAAGGTCAACCAGATCGGCACGCTGACCGAGACCCTGGACGCGGTCTCGCTCGCCCACCGCAACGGCTTCCGCTGCATGATGAGCCACCGCTCCGGCGAGACCGAGGACACCACCATCGCCGACCTCGCGGTCGCCACCGACTGCGGCCAGATCAAGTCCGGCGCCCCGGCGCGCTCGGACCGGGTCGCCAAGTACAACCAGCTGCTCCGGATCGAGGAGGAGCTGGACGACGCTGCCCGCTATGCCGGTGTGTCGGCCTTCCCCCGGTTCAACGCCGAGGCACAGTAGTCGGGTGCCCCAACCGCCCCAGGTCCGTCGCAGCTCGCTGACCAGCCGGGCGGCGGTTCTGGCGCTGGTGTTGTGCAGCCTGGTGCTGATGCTCGCCTACCCGGTCCAGCAGTACCTCGCCCAGCGCGGGGTGATCTCCAAGCTGCACCGGGCCAACGCCGAGGCCCAGCAACAGGTCGACGTCCTCGCCGGCCAGGAGGCGCTGTGGAAGGACCCGGCCTTCGTAGCCCGCCAGGCCCGTGAGCGGCTGCACTACGTGATGCCGGGGGAGACCGAGTACGTGCTCACCGGCGGCATCCCGGCGTCGGCGAGCCCGGCTCCGACGGTGCCTGCGGCGGCTGCTGCCTCTGGCACCTGGTACGACAAGCTGTGGGGGACCGTGCAGTCCGCGGACCACCCGGTCGCCCCGAGGACCTCGCCGCCGGCGTTGCCGGCACCGACCCTCACCTCGTCGCCGGCACCGATCACCGTGCCCTCCGCGTCGAGCCGGCCGTGACGGTTCCACCGGCCGACCCTGCGCTGGACCCTGCCGACGTTGCAGTGGTCGGGGCCCAGCTCGGCCGGCAGCCACGGGCGATGCGCCGGGTGGCGCACCACTGCCCGTGCGGGCTGCCCGACGTGGTCGAGACCTCGCCACGACTCGAGGACGGCAGCCCGTTCCCGACGCTGTTCTACCTGACCTGTCCCAGGGCCGCGTCGGCCATCGGGCGGCTGGAGGCGGCGGGGGTGATGCGTGAGATGACCGCCAGGCTCGGCGAGGACCCTGACCTGGCAGCCGCCTACCAGCTGGCGCACGAGGACTACCTGCGCCGCCGGGACGCACTCGACGTGTTGCCCAAGCGGGTCACCGCCGGAGGCATGCCGACCAGGGTCAAGTGCCTGCACGTCCTGGTCGCTCACTCCCTCGCCGTCGGCCCCGGCGTCAACCCGCTCGGCGACGAAGCCCTGGCGATGCTGCCGCCGTGGTGGACCGCCGGTCCCTGTGCCCAGGTCGACGGCAGCCCGTGACCCGCGTCGCCGCGGTCGACTGCGGAACGAACTCCATCCGGTTGCTCGTCGCCGACGTCACCGGGGCGACCTTCGTCGACGTGGTCCGCCGGATGACCGTCGTGCGGCTGGGGGAGGGGGTCGACCGGACCGGCCGGTTCTCGGCTGCCGCCGTCGCGCGCACGATGGCGGCGCTGCAGGACTATGCCGAGGAGATACGGGCTCTTGGCGCCGAACGGGTGAGGATGGTCGCCACCTCCGCCGCCCGCGACGCGGCCAACCGAGACGAGTTCCTCGACGCGGCAAGGGAAGTGCTCGGCGTACGGCCGGAGGTCATCACCGGCCAGGAGGAGGCTCGGCTCTCCTTCCGGGGCGCTGTCGCCGGGTTGCCGGCCGATGCCGGCAACGGGCCGCCCTTTCTCGTCGTGGACATCGGCGGCGGATCGACGGAGTTCGTCCAGGGCGCCGACGCGGTCGAGGCAGCCCGGTCGGTGGACATCGGCTGCGTACGGCTGACCGAGCGGTCCCTGCCGTCGGATCCGCCGGCTGCTGCTGAGATCGAGGCGGCCAGCCGGCTGGTCGACGAGGTGATCGCCGAGGTCGCGCTGACCGTTCCCGTACGGGAGGCTGCGACGTTGGTGGCCGTCGCGGGCTCAGCGACGACGGTGGCGGCGATCGCCCTGGGGTTGCCGGCCTACGATCCGGTCGCGATCCACGGTTCGGTGCTGACGGCGGCGCAGGTGCACGAGGTCGCCGACCAGCTGCTGGCCATGCCCCGTGCCCGGCGGGCGGCGATGCCGGTGATGCACCCGGGCCGGGTCGACGTCATCGGTGCGGGCGCGCTGATCCTGTCCCGGATCGTCGAGCTGGCCGACGTGGACGAGGTCGTCATCAGTGAGCACGACATCCTCGACGGGATCGCCTGGTCGCTCGGCTGACGGCGTTCAGGCGGGGAAGGCGATGACCTGGCCCAGGGCGCTGTCGAAGTGCCCGGCGAGGTAGTCGTCGACCAGATCGAGCTCCATCGGCCGGGCGAAGTGGTAGCCCTGGGCCAGCGAGCAGCCCAGCCGGCGCAGCTCGGCGACCTGCCACGAGTGCTCGACGCCCTCGGCCAGCGTCGTGAGCTGGAGAGTCACGCCCAGCGCCAGGATGGCGCTGGCGAACGCACTGTTCTCGCCGCGGCCGTCGAGGTCGTCGACGAAGGTCTTGGCGATCTTCAGCATGTCCACCGGCAGCCGGCGCAGCTGGCCGAGCGAGGAGTAACCCGTACCGAAGTCGTCGAGGGCGAGCCGGACGCCGAGCGAGCGCAGCTGGTGCAGCACCTCGATCGCGGCGTCGGCGTCGCGCAGCATCAGGTTCTCGGTGATCTCGAGCACCAGGGTGCCGGGGGCGAGGCGGCTGCTGGTCAGCATGTCCGCCACCTGACCGACCAGGTCGGGCAGGCGCACCTGCAGCGGTGAGAGGTTGACCGTCACGTAGAGCGGCGTCGCCCTGGGGTACGCACGTTGCCATGCCGCGGCCTGCCCGACGGCCTCGGCGAGCACCAGCCGGCCTACCTCGGCGATCAGCCCGGTCTCCTCGGCCATCGGGATGAACGTGTCCGGCAGCAGCATCCCGAGCTCCGGGTGCTGCCAGCGGACCAAGGCCTCGAACGCCACCGGCAGGCCGGTCGCCAGCTCGATGATCGGCTGGTAGTAGACCTGGAACTCGTCCCGCTCGACGGCCAGCTCAAGGTCTGCCTTCAACCGGTGCCTGGCCGCGACCTCCGCACTCATGGACGGTGCGAACAGCTGGAACGAGCCCTTGCCCTGGGCCTTGGCCATGTACATGGCCAGGTCGGCGTTGCGGAGCAGCTCGTCGGAGGTGATCGACTCCACCGCCGGCGCGATGCCGATGCTGGCGCCGACGCGCACGTCCTGACCGATCAGCTTGAGCGGCAGCCGCAGGGCGTCGGTGATCCGGGACGCCACCATCTGGGCGTCCTCGGTGTCCGCCACCCCTTCGAGCAGTACGGCGAACTCGTCGCCGCCGAGCCGTGCGGCGTGGTCCTCCGGCCGCAGGCAGGAGGTGATCCGTTCGGCTACGGCGACGAGGAGCTGGTCGCCGGCCGCATGGCCGAGGGTGTCGTTCACGGTCTTGAAGTCGTCCAGGTCGATGAACAGGACGGCGCACCGCGAGCTCTGGGCGATGGCGGTCTCGACGTGCTGCGCGAACAGCATCCGGTTGCCCAGGCCGGTGAGCGGGTCATGGAACGCGAGGTGCTTGAGCCGTTGCTCGAGCTCGCGCAGCTGGGTCAGTGACTGCTCCAGCCGGCCGTTCTCGAGGGCGACGCTGGTGTGGTTGGCGAGGGTCTCGAACAGCCGTGCGTCCTCGCTGTCGAAGCTCACCCCGCCGATCCGGTTGCCGACCACGGCCATGCCGAACGCCCGGTTCTCGCCCCGCAGCGAGGTCACCATCGCGTCCTGGAGTCCTTGTTCGGTGAGGAAGGCGTCGAACTCCGGGTCGGCGGTGGGTGCCTGGAGCAGCAGCGTCTGGGAGTGCCCGGCCAGCCGGTGCCACAGCCGGTGGACGCTCGGCTCGTCGACCGCTGTCATCACCTCGGCGGCGCCGTCCTCGGAGACCCGGGTCCGGAGCATCTCCGGTCCCTCACCGATGACGAAGTACATCTCTGCCGACTCGGCGCGGAACATGTCGCGTGCCTGGGAGACCAGGGCGACGACGGCCTGCTCGAGCTCCGGCGTCTCGCTGAGGATCCGGGTCGACGCGTACAGGAACTCGAGGCTCTCGTGCTTCTCCCGCTCGCGCAGATAGGCCCCGTACGAGAGGAAGACGGTGGCGATCGGGACGAGCAGCAGATAGGTGGTCTCGGGCGAGCGCAGCAGCAGCGTGCCGGCGATCAGGGCCAGGCTGGTGTTGGTGATGGCCGCGACGGTGGCCATCGTGAGCACGGTACGCAGCCGGTCGGGCTGGAGCCGGCCCTCGGAGAGCGAGATCGCGGCGACCACGCTGACGCCGGAGATGAGGGCGGAGCTGATGGCGGCCACGAACGCCGCGAGCCACACCTGCGGCCCGATCGTCGTGTAGCTCGGCTCGAGGGCGTGGAACACCGCCACTGCGGTGATGGCACCGAGCGAACCGACAGCCAGGTTGAACATCAGCTTGAGCATCGACATCCGGCGGTGGACACCGAACGCCAGCAGCATCCCGAGGGCCTGGCCGAGCAGGATCTCCCACGACGGGGAGAAGAGCAGCGCCAGGACCAGGGACACCTCGCCGAGGGAGAACGAGTGGTTGTCCCGCCGGAAGTGCAGGTGCACGAGGCTGACCTCGGCGAGGTAGACCAACGGGGCGAGCGCCCACCAGGCGATGTGGAACGACTGGGTCGACGCCGGCTGCCCGCGGAGGTCGCCGAGATAGATCCCTGCCGTCACGGCGAGCATGGCGGCGGTGAGCAGGCCGATGCTGGCGGCTCTGCTCAGCGCCCGCAGCCGGGTGGTGACACTCATCCTCATGGGCTATGCCTTCGACCGGTTACCGGGTCAACTCATGGACCGATTGGCCCAAACTGTTGGGGCTGTCGGGACGCCGGTCAGGTCACATCCAGCTGGATCCGGCCCAGGTGGAGCCGGCCCAGACGGATCCGGACCAGACGGAGCCGGTCCAGCGGCTGGTGGTCCAGCGGCTGGTGGTCCAGCGGCTGGTGGACAGGGTGCCGCCCTGGCCGCCGGTGGTGGTGGAGTAGGTCGGGGACTGCCAGACCTTGTTCGACCAGGTGCCGCCTTGCTGGTTGGTGGTGAACTGGTCCCAGTTGGTGGCGTGTGGCCAGTTC